>JAXDIC010000246.1:0-9863 GCA_034664185.1 Thermoleophilaceae bacterium | reverse complement strand
GCAGCGCACGAGCCTTCTGCGCGAGGCGCGCGAGGGACTGGTGGCGGGTGCGCGCATGCCCGGGATCCAGGTCATGCTGCTGGCGTCCAGCGGCATCCTGCTGTTCGCGGGCTCGCTCAACGTGGCCGAGCTGCTGCTGGCGCGGGACCTGGGACTGGGATCGGTCGGCTACTCCGTGCTCGTGGCGGCTTACGGCGCCGGATTCGTCGCCGGCTCGCTCACGGGGGGCCGGGCGAGGGACATGGCCGAGCTCAAGCGGCGCTATCTCGGCGGGATCCTCGTGATGGGGCTCGGCCTCGTGCTGTCCGGCGTGGCGCCGCTGTTCGGCGCGGCGCTGGCCGCGTTCGCGCTCACCGGCTTCGGCAACGGGCTGATGCTGGTCAACGAGCGGCTGATCTTCCAGCGAGCGGTCCCGGACCGCTTGATGGCACGCCTGTTCTCGCTGGCCGACACCGCCGGCTCGTGGGCCTTCGCCATCGCTTTCGTACTGGCCGGAGCGCTCCTGTCCCTGGTGGACACGCGCACCCTGCTCGTCATCGCCGGCGGCGGCGGCGTCGTGATCTGGGCCGCGTCCGCCTACGGGCTCAGGTCGCTGTGGACTCGCCCCCCGATCGCCGAGCCGGCGAGCGCGGAAACGTAGACCTGGGGGCTCAGGCGGGCACTTCGAGCGCCGGCGGCGGAGGGCTGCCCGCCAGCACCGCACGCAGAGCGTCGGTGTACGAGGACTCGGGCTCGAGCGCGTCGCGGCGCGCCACTCGCTGCAGCGCCTCCACGACGCGCGGCTCGAACTGCGTGCCGGCGTTCCCGCGCAGCTCGTCGAGCGCGGCCTCGCGGCTCATCGCCTTGCGGTAGGGGCGGTCGGTCGTCATCGCGCTGTACGCGTCGCAGCAGAACACAACGCGCGCCGCGAGGGGGATCTCCTCGCCGCGCAGCCCGTCGGGGTAGCCCTTGCCGTCCCAGCGCTCGTGGCACGAGCGCACGACCTCGCCGACGCGGGCCAGCCGGCCGCCCACGCGGTTGAGCAGCGCCTGCCCCTCCACGGTGTGGGTCTTCATCAGCGCGAACTCCTCGTCCGTCAGCTTCGAGGGCTTGTTGAGGATCTCGTTGGGGATCGCGATCTTGCCAACGTCGTGGAGCAGCGCCGCGATCTCGAGCTCCTGGCGGGTGCGCTGCGGCAGGCCCAGCTCCTCCGCGACGGCGGCCGCCAGCTCGACGACGGAACGGCAGTGGCTGGCCGTGTAGTTGTCCTCGGCCTCGACCACGTCCGACAGGACCATGACGGTGCCGCGGTAGGCCTGGTTCAGCTCGAGTGCCGCCGCGATGCGATCGCGTCGCTCGACGGAGAAGACCTGGAGCAGCCACAGCAGGGGAACGATGGCCAGCACGCTGAGCGGCTCGTGCACGGCCACCGCGGCCACCATGTACGCGATCGGCGTCAGCACCGCGTCGATCCGGTAGGCGTGCACCATCGCGCGCAGGGCCTGCATCGGCGGGATCGAGAGGCCCGAGTCGGCCAGCACGCCCCAGACGGTCCCTACCCCGACCTGCGCGGCCAGCGCCAGGACATAGGCGTCGGCGTGAGCGAAGTTGAGCGGCCCCGGCGCGAGCGCGGCCAGCACCAGCACCGCCGGCACGGAGTGCATCGCGTCCCCGATCGGGTATAGCCAGCGGTCGGCATGCATCCGCCGGCTGAAGAACTCCGGCAGCCGCGCGATCAGGTAGGCGGCGCCCAGCAGGATCGGGACCAGCGGCAGCGGGGCCACGAAAAGCATGGGAATCAGCACGAGCTGCTCGGGGAAGGCTTCCACGCTGCCAACCTCGAAGCCCACCCGGCGTGCGATTGCCGCGAGCAGGACGAGCCCGACGACCACGATCGGACTCGCGCCGTGGTTGAACGGAACGACGGCGAGGACGATGCAGGCGGAAACGGCGCACACGATGGCAAGCGCGCCAGCTACGACACGCTCACGGGCCGGCATCGGCTGCAGCTCGCGTTCACGAGCTTCGCCAACGAGTCGCTCTAGATCCATGCCACGGACCTTTCTCGGCGCACGCGCGCGTACACGGAATGAGCTCCACGAATTGCAGACCTTCGCCCCCCTGAACCTGTGCCCCGAAAGGGCGCTTTAGACGTGCCGGTGGGGGGTTTGCGCGTGGCTACACTGGCCGGGTGAAGGCCGCTGACATCCGCGAGCGGTTCCTTGCGTACTTCGAAGAGCGCGACCATTTGCGCGTTCCGTCGGCCTCGCTCGTGCCGCCTTCGTTCGATCCGTCGGTGCTGCTTACCACGGCCGGCATGCAGCCGTTCGTCCCCTACTTCCGCGGCGACGAACAGCCGCCGCGCCCCCGGCTCGCGTCGTGCCAGAAGTGCTTTCGGACCGTCGACATCGAGCAGGTCGGCCTGACAACGCGCCACCTGACATTTTTCGAGATGCTGGGCAACTTCTCCTTTGGGGATTACTTCAAAGCCGGGGCTGTCGACTATGCCTGGGAGCTCTCCACAGAGGGCTTCGGGCTGGATCCGGAGCGGATCTGGATCACGGTCTTCGGCGGCGACCAGGAGCTCGGCCTCGGTCCCGACGAGGAGGCGATCGCGTGCTGGCGCGCGGTGGGAGTCCCCGAGGACCGGATCGTCCACCTCGGCCGCGGGGACAACTTCTGGCAGATGGGCCCCACCGGGCCCTGCGGCCCGTGCTCCGAGCTCTACTACGACCGCGGACCCGCGTTCGGACCCGACGAGGATCGCCCGGGCGACGACACGGACCGCATCCTCGAGTACTGGAACCTGGTCTTCACGCAGTACGAGCTGAGCGCCGACGGCACGCTCACCGCGCTGCCCAAGAAGAACATCGACACGGGCCTGGGGCTCGACCGGCTGGCGGCGATCCTCCAGGACGTCCCGTCGGTGTTCGAGACGTCCAACTTCCGGCCGCTGGTCGCGCTGGGCGAAGAGCTTTCGGGCAAGCGCTACGGCGACGATCCGGCCACCACGCGCGCGCTCCGGATCCTGGCCGACCACGGCCGCGGGATGACGTTCCTGCTGGCGGACGGGGTCGTGCCCTCCAACGAGCACCGCGGCTACGTGCTGCGCCGGATCATGCGTCGCGCGATGCACCAGGGCCGCGTCCTGGGTCACGACGGGCCGCTTCTGTCGCTGCTCTGCCAGCGGGTCATCGACCTCATGGGCGACGTGTATCCGGAGCTCGTGGCCGAGCGGGAGACCATCCACCGCTGGGCCGCCGCGGAGGAGGACAGCTTCAACCGGACCCTCGCCCAGGGCGAGCGCCTGCTGGCCGATCTCGTGGCGCGCGCGCGCGAGGAGGGCACGTCGTGGATAGCGGCCGAGGACGCGTTCCGGCTTCACGACACGTTCGGCTTTCCGTACGAGCTGACCAAGGAGCTCCTGGCCGAGCAGGGCCTGGCGGTGGACGACCAGGGCTTCGAGGAGTTGATGGAGCGCGCGCGGGAGGTCGCCCGCGGCGGTGCCGCCACCTCCACGAGCGGCGCCGACGGCCACGGCGACCACGAGCGCATCCTCGCCTTCGCCCGCTCCACCGACTTCGAAACGCGCTTCGTGGGCTACGAGGCCACCGAGTGGGAGACCGTCATCGGCGCGGCGGAGCCGCTCGACGGGCGCGTCCTGGTCAAGCTCGCCGAGAGCCCGTTCTACGCGGAGGGCGGCGGCCAGGTATCGGACACCGGCTCGCTGGAGACGGCGTCGGGCCGCGCGAACGTGGAGGCCGTCTACCGCCTGGGCGACGACCAGGCGGTGGCGCTCCGCCCGGAGGCGGGCCACCTGATGCCCGGCGAGCCCGTGCGCGCGAACGTGGACCGGGGGCGCCGGCTGGCGACGATGAGCAATCACACCGCCACGCATCTGCTGCACGCCGCCCTGCGCGAGCGGCTTGGAACGCACGTCCGGCAGGCCGGCTCGTACGTCGGCCCTGACAAGCTCCGCTTCGACTTCACCCACGGGGAGCGCCTCTCCGCGGAGGACGCCGCGGCCATCGAGGAGCGCGTGAACCACTGGATAGTCGAGACTCGTCCGGTGCGTGCCGTCGAGACCTCGCGCCAGCAGGCGGAGGCCATGGGGGCGATGGCGCTGTTCGGCGAGAAGTACGGCGATTGGGTCCGGATGGTCGAGGTCGACGGGGTCTCGCGCGAGCTGTGCGGCGGCACTCACGTGGCCACGACCGCCGAGATCGGGCTCTTCCAGCTGGTCAGCGAGAGCTCCAGCGCCGCCAACGTGCGTCGCATCGAGGCGCTCACCGGGCCGGCCGCTATCGAGGCCTACCGGACGCGTGCCGGCGAGCTGCGCGAGGCTGCCTCGATCCTGCGCGTGCCCGAGCAGGAGGTGGCGGCCGCGGTCCGCAAGCTGGCCGATCGCGCCAAGGGGCAGGAGCGCCGGCCGGAGGGGTCCGATCGCGAGCTGGCCGGCTCCCTGGTCGAGCGCGCCGCTGAGATCGGCGGGGCGAGAGTGGTGGCCGAGGTGGTGGAGGCGCCCGACGCACACAGCCTGCGCGAGCTGTCCGATCGAGTGCGGCAGACGCTGGGCGACGCCGCGGTGGTGCTCGGCTGCGCGGTCGACGGTCGCGTGCACCTCGTGGCCAACGTGTCGCCGCCACTCGTGGGACGCGGCGTCAAGGCGGGCGATGTGGTGCGCGTGGCGGCGGAGATCGTTGGTGGGGGCGGCGGGGGGCGGGACACGATGGCCCAGGCCGGCGGGCGTTCGCCGGAGAAGTTGCCCGAGGCGATCGCCGCCGCGCGGGCCGCGATCGAGCGTGTCCTTTCGTGACCCGGATCCTGGCCCTCGACCACGGTGCGGCCCGCTGCGGCTGCGCCGTCTCGGACCCGAGCGGCACGCTGGCCACGCCGCTGCCGGTCGTCGATCGACCCGACTCTCCGGCCGGCCTCGAGGCGCTGGCCGCGCTGGTACGCGACACCGGTGCCGAGCGGGTGGTGGTCGGGCTGCCGGTCACGCTCGGGGGCGAGGAGGGCTCGCAGGCGGCGGCCGCGCGCGCCTTCGCGGGGCGAGTGGCGAAGACGGCGGGCGTGCCCGTGGAGCTGCACGACGAGCGGCTGACCACCCGCCAGGCGGAGCGCACCGGCGGGGCCGCGGCGGAGGACTCGCGCGCGGCCGCGCACCTGCTCGAGAGCTGGCTGGCCGCGACTGCCTCGGGGCGCGCCCGAGCATGACCGCGGGCGACCCGTTCCGGCCGGACGAGCGATCGCCCGCCGAGCTCCGCGCGGAGAAACGCCGGCGGGCCCGCGAGGCCAAGGCCGCCCGCCGAGCGGAGCCCCGCGCTCGCCGTTCCGCGGCGCGCCTGGGCGCCGGAGCGCCCCCCGTGCCCAGAGCGCCCCGCCCCCGTGGCGGCCGACGGCGCGCGCTGGCAGCCGCGGTGGTGCTGCTCGTGGTCGCGGTGGTCTGGTTCCTCAGCGCGCTGTTCCAGCCGTTCAAGGGCGACGGCCACGGCGCGGTCGCCGTCACCGTCCCAAAGGGTGCCGGGGTGGGCAAGATCGCCGACCTGCTTGCCAGCAAGGGCGTCATCGCCCAGGGCTTCCTATTCGAGCTCCGAGCCACGCTCTCCGGGCGTCGCGGGGACCTCCGGCCCGGCCCCTACCTGCTGAAGCGGGACATGAGCTACGGAGCCGCCATCGCCGCGCTCACGAAGGGCCCCTCCTCGAATCTGGTGAAGGTCACGATCCCGGAGGGGGAGTCCAGGTCCGAGATCGCGGCTCTGATCGCTCCCGACGGCCTCAGCGGCAATTACCTGCGCGCCTCGATCCGCTCGCGCCTGCTCGACCCTCGGCGGCTGGGCGGTCGCCGTGCTCGCGACCTGGAGGGGTTCCTCTTCCCGGCCACCTTCCAGCTGCGCCGCGGCTCTCCCGTGTCGGGGCTCGTATCCAGGCAGCTCACCGCCTTCAAGCGAAACATCCTGGTGGTCGACATGCGCGCCGCGCGCCACGTCAACCTGACGACCTACGACGTGGTCACAATCGCCTCTCTTGTCGAGCGGGAGGCTCGACTGCCGCGCGAACGCCGTCTGATCGCCTCGGTCATCTACAACCGCCTGCGGAGGCGAATCGCGCTGGGAATCGACGCCGCGATCCGTTTCGTGACCGGCAACTGGACCAAGCCGCTCACGACCGCACAGCTGCGCAGCAGGTCCGCCTACAACACGCGCATCCACCTCGGCCTGCCGCCGGGGCCGATCGGAAACCCGGGGCTGGCATCGCTCCAGGCCGCGGCTCATCCGGCGCACACCCGCCTCCTCTACTACGTGGTCAAGCCTGGCACCTGCGGTCAGCACGCGTTCTCCACCACGTTCGCGCAGTTCCAGCGCGACAGCGCCCGCTACAACGCCGCACGGGCCGCTCGCGGGGGCCGCTCGCCGACGCGCTGCGGGGGCTAGGCGTGGCCGGCACGCCCCTGTGCGGGGTGCTCGGGTGCCCCGTTGCCCACAGCCGCTCGCCGGCCATCCAGAACGCCGCCTTCGCCGCGGCGGGGCTGGACTGGCGCTACGTGAAGCTGCCTGTGCCGCCCGAGCTGTTCGAGCAGACGGTGCGCGCGTTGCCGGGCTCGGGCTACAGGGGCGCCAACGTGACCATTCCGCACAAGGCGGCCGCTCTGGCACTGGCCGACTCGGCCTCGCCGGCCGCGACCGCGATCGGGGCCGCCAACACGCTGAGCTTCACAGACGCCGGGACCCACGCCGACAACACGGACGCCGGCGGCTTCCTCGACGCGCTGGCGGAGCCCGTGGCCGGCAAGCGCGCGGTCGTGCTGGGAGCGGGAGGCGCCGGCCGGGCCGTGGCCTGGGCCCTGCGCGAGTCGGGCGCTGCGGACGTCGCGATCTGGAACCGGAGCCCGGAGCGGGCGGCCGCGCTGGCCGCCGCGCTGGACCTCGCCCACGCGGAGCGTCCGGACGGAGGCGCCGACGTGCTGGTCAACGCGACGTCGGTCGGACTGGATCGCGCGACCTCGGAGGCCGACGCTCTGGCAGCGCTCCGCCTCGACGCCCAGGATCCTCCCGCCACGGTCGTGGACCTGGTCTACCGCGCCGATGGAGCTCCCACGCCGGTCGTCAGCTGGGCGACCCGCGGCGGTGCGCGGGTGGTCGACGGACTGGAGGTGCTGGTCCGGCAGGGAGCTCGCAGCTTCACGCTCTGGACGGGCGCGGAGGCGCCAGTCGAGGCCATGCGCGCGGCTGCTCTCCCCCACTGAGCCGGGGTCTGAGCGGAAAAAGATCCCCTGGGACCTAAACATGCGCCGGGCGCATGCCGATACAGGCGGCGATGGCAGTCCCTCGCCCCGTCCTGCTTGCGCTCCTCGGCCTGGCCCTGGTCGCATCCCTCTTCCTCGTCACGAGGAGCGGCTCGAACGAGTCCGTTACCCCGTCCCCGAAGACGGCCGTCAGGCCCGCCGTCGCCGCGCCCGCGCACAGGCCGGCGGTTGGCAAGGCGCACGCCGCCAAGCCCGCGAAGGCGCAGCACGCCGCGGCGGCCGCCAAGCCCTCCGCCACCGCGCGGCCGGCCGTAAAGCCCGCCCCCGCCGCGCCGGCTCACCCCGTGACGGACGCGGCGAAGCTGGCGGCCAACGTGCTGGCCGCGGCGCAGGCCCTCGGTCGCAACGACGCGGTCGTGTTCTTCTTCAGCAAGGCGGGTGCCGCGGACGACACCCTCGCGCGGGCAGCCGTCGCCTCGCTGCGCGGGATGCCCCGCGTCTCGGTCTTCGACGCCAACCTGGACCAGGTGGCCGCGTACCGGCCGATGCTGTCGGGTGTGGGGATCTCCCAGATCCCCGCGACGGTGATCGTCCGGCCGGATAAGAAGGCTGTTCTGCTCCAGGGCTTCGTCGACGCCGGCACTCTTCGCCAGAACGTCGCGGACGCTCTCCGATGAACGAGCATCAGGCCCCCGCTGAGGACCAGCTGAGGCCCCTCGCACTCGATGACCTGGCCGCCGACGACGGCATGACCGGCGCGCCCGAGGGCGTGGCGGTGGCCGCGGAGGCTGCCGGCGACGGGAGCCCGGCAGAAGGCTTCGCGGGCATCACCCCGCCGAACCGGCGCGGAGGCGCCGGGCGCTTCATCACCGACGTCATCGTCGAGCTCGGCTTCCTGCCGCAGGCGCGCGTGGACGCCGCCGTGGAGGAGGGCAAGGCCTCCGGCCGCTCGCCGGAGGAGGTGCTGCTCCAGAGTGGCGTGCTGAGCGCCGACCACCTGGCGCGGGCGACCGCGGAGCGCTTCGGCCTCGACCACGTCGACCTCACCGTCTACAAGCCCGACCTGTCGGCCGTCAACCTGCTGACCCCGCAGGGTGCCCGCCGCTACAACGCCGTTCCGATCGGCTTCCACTCCAACGGCCACCTGCTCGTTGCGATGGCCGACCCGTCGAACGTGCTGGCCATCGACGACCTCAAGCTCATGACGGGGTACGAGATCCGGGCCGCCGTGGCGTCCGCCGAGGACATCGCCGGCCTGATCGTGAAGATGAACCGCCTCGACGAGGCGGTGGCCGAGGCCACGGAGATCGACGAGGAGGAGGACGACCCGACGATCGCGGCCGAGATCCGCGAGTCGGCCGCCGACGCTCCGACGATCAAGCTCGTCAACTCGATCATCGCCCAGGCGGTCGAGGATGGCGCCTCGGACATCCACTTCGAGCCCCACGGGAAGGACATGCGCGTCCGCTTCCGCGTCGACGGCGTGCTCCACGAGACCACCACGATCCCGCGGCGCATGACGCCGGGCGTCGTCTCGCGCGTGAAGATCATGGCCGACCTCGACATCGCCGAGCGGCGCCTGCCGCAGGACGGCCGCGTCAGCCTCCAAGTCGAGGGCCACCACGTCGACGTCCGGATCGTGACGCTGCCCTCCGGCGGCGCGGAGGGCATCGTCATGCGCCTGCTCGACAAGGAGTCGGTGCTGCTGTCGCTCGATGCGCTGGGCATCCGCGACGGCGCCCGCGAGCGCTTCGAGGCCGGCTTCCACCAGGCCTACGGGGCGGTGCTCGTCACCGGCCCCACCGGCTCGGGCAAGTCCACCACGCTCTACACGGCGCTCAACTCCGTCAACAGCGTCGAGAAGAACATCATCACCATCGAGGATCCGGTCGAGTACCAGATCCCCGGCATCAACCAGATGCAGGTCAACCTCAAGGCCGGCCTCACCTTCGCCGCCGGCCTGCGCTCGATGCTGCGCGCCGACCCCGACATCATCATGGTCGGCGAGATCCGGGACGCCGAGACGGCCCGCATCGGCATCGAGGCCGCGCTCACCGGCCACCTCGTCCTCACCACGCTCCACACCAACGACGCGCCGTCGGCCATCACGCGCCTGACGGAGATGGGCGTCGCCCCCTTCCTCACGGCCTCGGCCGTGGACGTGGTGGTCGCCCAGCGCCTTGCGCGGCGGCTCTGCAACTACTGCAAGAAGCGCACGGTCCTCACCACGGAGGCGCTCCAGGCAGCCAACTTCCACGAGGCGGCGTTCGACATCGAGGCCTACGAGCCCACCGGCTGCGCCCGCTGCAGCAACACCGGCTACAAGGGCCGCGTCGGAATCTCCGAGGTCATGACGGTGAGTGACGAGATCCGCGAGATGACCATCGAGCGGGACTCGTCGGACGCGATCCGGCACAAGGCCGTGGAGCAGGGCATGCGACTGCTGCGTGACGACGGGCTGGACAAGGTCCGGCTCGGAGTGACCTCGATTGCGGAGGTTGCTCGAGTCGCGGCCTAAGGAGCGCTGCCGATAAGAGAGGAACCCACCATGAACTTCGACTTCGCAGACATACTCCTGGAGGTCATCGACGCAGGCGCCTCCGACCTGCACCTCACCGCCGGCGCACCGCCGATGGTG
>JAXDIC010000231.1:0-10542 GCA_034664185.1 Thermoleophilaceae bacterium | reverse complement strand
GTCGGTCAACCTCTCGGCGCGCCAGCTGGCCGACGCTCAGCTCCCCAACACGATCGCCCGCGCCCTCGACGACACCGGAATCGACCCCCACCTCCTTGCGCTGGAGATCACGGAGACGGTGCTGATGGAGGAAACCGAATCGCCCGTCGAGCTGCTCGACACGCTGCGGGCGCTGGGGGTCCGCATCTTCCTCGACGATTTCGGCACCGGTTACTCGTCGCTGAGCTATCTCAAGCGACTCCCGCTCGACGTGCTGAAGCTCGATCGCTCGTTCATCGCGGGGCTCGAGAGCGATGACGAGAGCGACAACCGGATCGTCGCCGCGGTCATCGAGATGGCGCGAGCGCTGGGCATCGACCTCATAGCCGAGGGCGTCGAGACCAAGACGCAGCTGGCCTTCTTGCGCGAGCTCGGGTGCACCATCGCGCAGGGCTACTACTTCGCGCGGCCAACGTCGCCGGAGGAGATTTCGGCGCTCCTCGACGCACGCGCCGCCGTCCCGGAAATCGCGGTGGCGGCTCTCGAGCCGACCGTGGGATCATCTTTCTGACGACCCCAACGCCGTTACGGGACAGGAGCGCCCAGGATGGCCACGATCATGCAGCTGCACTGGCCCGAGGCCACGAAGGAGCAGTACGAGCGGATACGCCAGATCGCCAACTGGGAGGGCGACCGGCCCGAAGGGGCCCAGCTGCACGTGGTCGGCTTCTCCGAAGACGGCATGCGGATCCTCGACATCTGGGATTCCCCGGAGGCGTTCAACACCTTCTTCGAGCGGCGCATCGGTCCAGCCGTGCAGGAGGTCGGCGTCGAAGGCCAGCCCGATGTGCGGATGTTCCCGCTCCACGGCGTCTACGCGCCGGCGTTCGGTCGCGAGGAGCAGACGGCAACGCTCTAGGAGCGGGACTCCCGACCGTCATCCGCGTGGTGCCGACGGTGGCGGCGCCGTCGCGATGACTTCTTCCTGCCACGCCTGGGTTGACTGCATGGCGCCTGTGGCCACACCTTGTCAACCGAGCCGTCCGCGTAGTAGAGCGTGACGCGCGCCTGCCACCTGCCCGAGGTCGGGCAGGTCGGTGGTGTCGTCCCGTAATTGCGTCGGGCCGCGCCGTGGCCCGCACTCACCGGGCGTACCTCCAGGTGGTTGGACAGCAGCGTCAGCTCGTCGAACGGGCACCCGTTCGGAGGCTGACCGCCGGTCAGGCACGTCGGGATCGGACCGTCCAGCGTGGTGCCGTGGATGTAGGTGTGGACGACGCCGAGGACCGTGTCGCCCGACTTGACCAGCTCGAGCATCTGGTTCTCGGCGTTGTAGATCACGGTGTCATACGTCGCGCTGGCCAGGCCGAACTGCTTCACGGTCGCCTGGCCGCTGCCGACTCGGGCGGACGACGGGCACGCCGACTCGCCCTGGAACATGATCTGGCTATCGCTGGCCGTGCAGCGACCCGGGACGGATGTGTCGATACGAGTTCCGGCCGGCAGCTCGATCACCAGCCGCCGCAGCGCCGGTGGGTCTCCGGAGGGGTCGCTCGCGCTGTGGTAGCGCGCGGCGTAGCCGAGCGCCGCCGAGGCGCTGGGCCGGGTCGTGCTGCTCGACATCTCGACGGTCTCGTGCGGGCCGGAGGCGGGGATTGCGCCGGCCGCCGAAGGCCAGAGCAACCCGAGTTGCAGCGCCACCAGGGCGCCGCCGAAGATCGCCAGCCGGCCCCCGTTCACTCCACCTTCGCCTCCCCCTATCGCTCAGGTTCCGGGCGCACGATGGGAGCACATCCAGGGCGCCAACGCAATAGAGAGGCCCCTACCCGTTGAGGCCTCCAGGACCGACGCGAGAGAATGGAAAGCGTGGCACTCAAGACCAGCAGCTACCTGATCCTCGGCCTGGTCCGTGGCGGGGTGACCTCCGGTTACGCGCTCAAGCGCTTCATCGAAGAGCAGCGGATGTCCGTCTTCTGGGCCACGACGTTCGCGCAGATCTACCCCGAGCTCGCCCAGCTCGAGGACGGCGGGTATCTGACCCACCGCGAAGACCCGCAGGGCGCACGGCAAAGACGTGCGTACACGCTGACCGCCAAGGGCGAGCGCGCGCTGATGTCGTGGCTCCGCCGCTCGCGGATCCCGCCGATGGAGCTTCGCGACGAGGGATTGCTGAGGCTCGCGTTCGCGGACCACCTTCCGCGGCCCGAGGCGATCGCGCTCGTCAAGCGTCTGCGAGCGCGGTCCGAGGAGGCCGAGCGCGAGTTCCGGGAGGAGATCATCCCCACGGGCGAGGCGCTCCGCGCGCTCGGTCTGCGCTTCCCGATCGTGATCGGCCAGATGGGCGCGGGGTACCACGCGTGGGCGATCGAGCACCTGATCAAGCTCGAGGCGGAGCTGCGGGAGGAGCAGCCGGGCTGATCACGTAGTAGTCGACCGCTGCGCGCCGGTCGGCCGCGCGCGGAGTCGTAACCGAACCGCAACGCTCAGGCCACCACGGCCAATCGAGCCCGCGCGACGCTGCTCGCATGCGACCGGGCCAACCACACGCGGCCCGCGCGCGGGCGACCCTGGTGGGCGTGACGGCCGCGATCGCCGCCGCCTGCCCCGCCGCCGCGGCGGCCACGGCGCCGGCGCGTCAGTTCAACGCCCCCGGCCAGGCGCACGCGCACACGTGCGTTCGCCTCGCCTCGGCGCACCCGGCCCTGCGCTTCGCCGGCGGCACGCGGACCGGCTTCGCCGCGACGGACCGGGCCACGTCCCGCAAGCGCCGCTGCGCCCGAGGCGGTGCGCTGTTGGACCTCCACGAGATCATCCCGTCGCCGGCCGGCCCGCTGGTCTTCCGTCGCCCCGCCTTCATGGGCAAGGGCGCCGGCAACGTGAAGTACGGTGAGCTGCGGGTGGCGGACATCGCGGGGCCGCTGCCGGCGCCGATCCCGGCGGGCGACGGTCGCGGGGCCCCGTGTGCCCTGGCCGGCGAGACGGGATACAGGGTTGCGGTCCGGTCGATCCCGAGGACGATGCACTACAAGCCCCCACGGAGTGTCCCGACGGGGCGCAACAGAGGCGCCTCGTTCATGCATTACGGCGATCCCGCGGCCGATCAGGGCACCTACCACAGGCTTCACTACAGCTACCTGCTCTGGAGCTTCGTGAACGTGAGCGGAGGTGGAATGGTGCGCACGCTGCTCGCGCCGGGCCAGATCGTTCGTCCGTGCGACGTGGCGCCGATAACGATGAGGGCGTGGTCCAAGTCCGGCGCGGTGAACGGCCACGTGACCGCTCGCTACGTGCGCGTTCTGGCCGGCAGCTGTCCGCTGTACGGCTGGATGGTCTGGTCGCACCGGTACGGCCGGAGGGCGCCGATCCGGCACGCCGTGCCGATGAGAAGGGCGCCTCCTCCCGATCCGAAGCCCGACCCCGCCTGCCCGGTGTCGCCGGCGGCTGCCGCGGCGCCCGACTAGGTCCCAGCGGCGCGGCGTCGCCGACCTGGCAAGCTGATGCGGTGCCTCGACTGAGCATCCTCGACCAGTCGCCGATCGCGGAGGGGTCGAGCGGGGACGACGCGCTTCGCAACACTCTCGACCTCGCCGAGCTGGCCGACCGGCTGGGCTATCAGCGCTACTGGCTGGCCGAGCACCACGGCGGCCCGATGCTGGCCGGGCCCAGCCCCGAGGTGCTGATAGGGCCGATCGCCGAGCGCACCGCGCAGATCCGGATCGGCAGCGGAGGCGTGATGCTGCCGCACTACAGCCCGTTCAAGGTGGCCGAGAGCTTCGCGGTGCTCAGCGCGCTCTACCCCGGACGGGTGGACCTGGGCATCGGGCGGGCCTCCGGCACGGATCCGCTCACCACGTTCGCCCTCCAGCGCGACCGCCAGCAGGCGGCGCCGGACGACTTCCCGCAGCAGCTCGTGGAGCTGCTGGCCCATCTCGACGGCACGCTGCCTCCGGATCACCCCTTCGCTCGACTGGCCCGCTTCCTGCCCGGCCCGGGGCGGCCGGAGGTGTGGCTGCTCGGGTCGTCGCCCCAGAGCGGCATCTGGGCGGCTGAGTTGGGGCTGCCCTATTCGTTCGCGGACTTCATCAATCCGAACGGGGCCGAGATCGCCCAGCGCTACCGGCGTGACTTCGTGCCGAGCGACCGGCTGCCCGAGCCCCGCGTCTCCGTGGGCGTGTGGGCGCTGGCGGCCGAGACCGAGGACGAGGCGCAGCGCCTGGCGTCCAGCGCGCGCATGACCCTGCGGCTGCTGCGCCGCGGGAGGCTGATCCCGGTCCCGCCGCCCGACACGGCGCTGCGCTTCCTGGAGCAGGACGGCGCGGGCCGCGGCGCAGAACGCCGCCGCGGCATCATCGGCACGCCCGACCAGGTGCGCGAGGGCATCGAGCGCGTGGCCGCCGACTATGGCGCCGACGAGGTGGTCGTGCTCACGATCACGCACGACCACGACGCGCGACGGCGATCCTACGAGCTGGTCGCGGAGACATTCGGGCTCGGGGCCGGAGCGCCGAGCCAGACCGACCTCGCCCGCTGAAGCCCCGGCTCGCGGAGCTCAGCCCGAGGCGACCACGCGCAGTCGCTCGGTGCCAGCCATCACCTCGTCGCCCACGCGAAGCTGGCGCCCACGGCGGTTCTCCGGCTCCCCGTTGACGGTCACGCTCGTCTCGCTCAGAAACGCCTTGATATGGCCCCCGCTGCCCACCAGGCCGGCCAGCTTCAGGAGCTGTCCCAGGCGGATCGAGTCGCCGCGTATCGGGACTTGTCGTGTCATCGTCCTACCGTATTCGGATCGTTATGGCACGTAGGGCCAACGACGAACAGATCACGCGCGTCCTCGAGCCGGTGCAGCGGCGGGACCGCCGCGCGGCGCTCGCCGCCGCGCTGTTGGCGGTCGTGGTGGCCGCGGGCGGCATCGGCTACGCGGCCGGACACGCCGGCGGAGCCAAGGACACGGGCGCGCGCGCGGCGGCCGCACGCGCGGCGGGCGCGCGCGAGGGGGCTCATGCGGGCGCGGTGCTCGGCAACGCATCGGGATACCGGGCGGGCTTCACGGCCGGACGAGCCCAGGGCTACCGCAGCGCCTACGGCGCGGCGCTGACACGCGCCAAGCAGCAGGCTCCGGCGGGCGGCAGCGCCACCAGCGGGAAGCCCGGGCAGTGAGCCGGCGGGGACCCAGCAACCGCCTGGCGGCGCTTTCTGCGCTCACGATCGCGCTTGCGCTGGTGGCGGCCGCCGTCGGGTTCGCGGTGGGCCGCGCGCAGCGGGACAGCACGGCGGATGTCGCGCACGAGCGTGCGGCCGCCCGCGCCGAGGCGTCCCGCCTCGCGCAGTCGACCAGCGCCCGGACCAGCCGCTCGCGAGGATTCCGAGCGGGCCTGGCCGCCGGCAGCCGCGCCGGCCAGGAGGCGGCGCGCCGCCGCGTGGCCGCGGACCTGGCCAAGGGTGGTGCCGGGGCGCAGACCAGCGGATCGGGGGTCAAGCCCGCCGGCTGTCCCGCGGGCCAGTACACCAACGCCTCCGGCGCGTGCGTGCCCAACCCGTCTTACGGCAGCGCTCCGGCCAACAGTCCCGAGGGACGGCGTCAGCGTCAGCAGTCGTCCGACTGCCAGCATCTGCCGCCTCCGCCCCCGGGCTACAAGGGCCCGGTGCAGTGCTGACGCCGAGTAGGGCTGCCCTGCGGCCGCGGGTTGCGCGGGCCCGCGGGATCGGAGAGACTTGCCCGGAGGTGCTCGCACGCATCGTCGCCATAGCGTTCGCGGTCCTGCTCGTCTGTGCTTCGACGGCCGGCGCGAGCTTCCACGGGATGCGCGTCAACGAGGCGATGCTGTCCACGGGCGGCAACGCCAGCGCGCAGTTCGTCGAGCTGCTCGATTCGTCGGATGAGCCGTTCCCGACTGGCTCCGGCCCCTACAAGGTCGTGGTGTACGACGCCGGGGGCACCAGGCTCGGCGCCCACACGATCGGCACCTCCCTGCTGCAGGGACGCGACAACACCCAACCCCTACTCATCTCGACGGCGGCCGCGGACACGGCCCTGGGCGTCACGGGCGACGAGACCCTCGACGTGACCCTTCCGCCCACGGGGCAGCTCTGCTACACCGCGGGCTCGTCGGAGACGCAGTACAGCTGCGTTGCGTGGGGCTGCGTCACGACGGCGGTCGGATCGGCCACCCGGGTGCCTGCGCCCCCGGATGGCAAGTCCGTCCAGCGTCAGGGCATAGGCAGCTCGACGTTCCAGCTGGCCCAGCCCACGCCGAAGGCGCAGAACGCAAGCGGCACCGCGGCAGAAGCGTGCCCCGGGCCGCAGCCGACGAACGGCAACGACGTCCTGACGGGCGACTCGCTGGCCAACACGATCTGCGGGCTTGGCGGCAACGACACGATCAACGGCCTGGGCGGCAACGACGTCCTGTTCGGCGACGCATGCAACAAGAAGTCGAGGCAGGTGTTCGCCGCCGCGGCCGGGACGGACGGCAACGACACGCTGAACGGCGGCAGCGGCAACGACGTGCTCTACGGCGCGGGCGGCAACGACGTCCTGAACGGGGGACCGGGCAAGGACTCGCTCGTCGGCGGCAAGGGCAACGACAAGCTGAACGGCGGCGCCGGAAAGAACAGCTACAAGGGCGGCCCCGGCAACGACTCCATCTCCGCGAGGAACGGAGTGAAGGAGTCGATCGACTGCGGCTCCGGCAAGAAGGACAAGGCGACCGTCGACAAGGCCGACACGGTCAAGGGCTGCGAGACGGTGAAGCGGGCGAAGAAGTAGGTCACCACGCCGCGGCGCACGACGAGGCGCACGCCGGCAGCGCGTAGACCGGCGCGGCGCGGCTGAAGTTGGTCTCCCCCTGGAGGTGCCAGGGGGAGGTCGCGAGGTTCATGCCCATCAGCAGGCCCCAGGTCGTATCGGCCGCCAGGCTCTGTATCGACAGGCCGCTGGCGCTGACCGTGACCGTCTGGCCCGGCTGCACGACGGTGGGGAGGATCGAGGCGCGCAGCATCCCCGCGCCCGAGACCGGGACCTGCGAGCGCACCGCTCCGTCGACCGCCAGGGTCAGGGTGCCCCTCCCGCCTCGCTGCGAGAACGCCCCCAGCTCGCGGATCGTCCACGGGCGGACGACCCCCGCGAAGATCATGGTGCGCGGCGCCGTGCTCGGGGCGGCCGCGTAGTAATAGGGCTGGCCGGCCAGACGCCCGTCGGAGAACTGCTGGACGTACGTGGGCAGGAAGTTCCGCCCCTTCGGGTGCCCGTACGGCCCGCCGGGCAGGGCCCAGCCGCGGCCGCCGTCGACCGAGTAGCCCACCAGCTCGCGCGGATCGAGGCCGTAGTACGCGTCGGTGGTCTCGGGAGAGCGCGCGTTGTGGCCGTTGGCGCCCTCCAGGCCGGCGCTCGTGTAGAGGAAGTTGGTGGAGGTGTAGTTCCGGCTTGGATTCGCGTCCGCGTTCCGGATCACCGTCGCGTACTCCTGAGCACGTACGACCGAGATCCCCATCGGGAGCCTGACCACTCCCTGGCGGACATCGACCATCCAGCTGGAGGCGCACGGACGCAGGTCCTGGGTGGCCAGCGTCCGGCTCATGTCCGGGCGCCCGTCGGGCAGCACCGGGTGGGTGGTCACGTGCCAGCGTCCACCATTGCCCCCGCCGTAGCCCGTGCGGCCGCTCTTGCGGCAGGTCGAGCCGTCGGCCTGGATCCGCAGGTGGAGCACGCTGAGCGTCCCGGTGAAGCGCGCCACCCAGCGCACCACCACCCACTTGGCGGCGCCGTTCAGCCGGATGTTGGCCGCGCTGTCGCCCGCGGCGATCGGTGCCGGCAGGGCGGTGTCCCCGCCCGCGCTGGCCGGCAGCGCGACCGTGGGCAGGGTGGCCGCCGGCGAGGGTGAGGCGAGCGCCATGGCCACGCAGGCCGCGAGCAAGCCGAAGACGACGCCGGCCGGAATCCGTCCGCGACCGACGCGTGCTCCCCAACTAGTGGTCGTACCCCCCGCTGCCACGCCCTTGGACTCTATTTAAGGTCGGCCTGCGACGCTGCAAGCATGCGGGTGACTCGCTTGCTCGTGCTTGCCGCCGCCCTCGGGCTCGGCGCCTGCGGGGGCTCCTCGGGCGGGACGGCCAATCGGGCGGTTCAGCGGCAAGCCGCCCAGGGCAAACCGCCCGCGCCGCTTGCCGTCGCCCGCGTCCGGGCCATCGACCCCGCCGCCTACCGCTACGACGTGACGCATGGCGCCCGGATCCAGCGCGATTCGCGCACCGGCGTGTTCTCGGTCGTCTCGACCGCTCCGGCGCGGCCGCGCGCCGTGGTCGTGGCGGTGCACGGACACAGCGGCAGCGCGTTCTCCACCTACCGGCTCTGGCAGCCATACACGAGCGCCCACCGTCTGGGCCTGGTGGTGGTGGAGTGGCAGACCAGCTGGGTGCGCCCGGGGAAGTTCCTCGACGCCCAGGGCACCTACGACACGATCGCCCGCGCCGTGCGCCGGCTGGGCGTGGGGCCGGGTCACGTGCTGCTTCACGGGTTCTCGAAGGGGAGCAAGCTGGCGTTCCCGCTGACCTCGCTCGACCGCGCCCGGCGGCAGCGGCTGTTCGCGCTCACGATCGCCGAGTCGGGCGGCATCGGCCTGGCCCCGGCGCACGACCGGTACCTCGCCGGCACGAGGTGGTGGATCTACTGCGCCGGCAGCGAGCAATACCCGCGGATCGCGGGCTGCGGGGTGATGCGCAGGGCCAACGCCTACCTGCTGGCCAACGGGGCGAGGATCGAGCGCTTCCTGGTCGATCCGCCGGCGCGGCACGGCGGCTTCCTGCTCGACCCGAAGGCGGTCGAGCGCGCGCTGGCCGACTTCGCCCGCGTCATGCCGCGGTAGCGTCCGCGCCGGCCACCTTCGCCGCCACGGTCCCGCGCCGCAGCGCGCCCGTGTCGCGCGTCAGCCGCTGCGCCAGGATGACCGGGAGGACTGTGGCCGCAAGCACCATCAGGACCACCACGTTGACCTCCGGCAGGTTCTGGCCGAGCCGCATGTTGCCGAACACCCACAGCGGCAGCGTGTTCTGAGCGCCGGCCGTGAATGTGGTGACGATCACCTCGTCGAACGACAGCGCGAACGCCAGGAGGCCGCCCGCGATGAGCGCGGTGGAGATCAGCGGCAGGGTGATGTAGCGGAACGTCTGCCAGCCGTCCGCGCCGAGGTCCGAGGAGGCCTCGACCAGCGAACCCGATGTGCGGCGCAGCCGCGCCAGCACGTTGTTGTAGACCAGCACGATGCAGAACGTGGCGTGGCCGATCACGATCGTCCAGTAGGACAGGTTGACGTTCCAGAACGAGAAGAACGAGTTGAGCGCCATTCCGGTGATGATCCCGGGCAGCGCGATGGGGAGGACCACGAGGAACGAGACCGCCTCGCGGCCGAAGAAGCGGTAGCGAGAGACTCCGAAGGCGGCCGCCGACCCCAGCACCAGCGCGACGCCGGTGGCCACGAGGGCGGCGCGCACGGACAGGCCCAGCGCCGCGCGCATCTCCGGGTCGTTCCACGTGCGCGAGAACCACTTGGTGGACAGCCCCGCGATCGGCCACCCCTGGACGTTGGACGAGTTGAACGCGTACACGCCGATGATCGCGATCGGGACCAGCAGGAAGAGCAGGATCGCCACCACCCACGCGCCCAGCGCGACCCGGGTCGTCCGGCTCCCGTTCACAGCGCCTCGAACGCTCCCAGCCGCCGCGCGATCGCCAGGTAGACGCCCATAACCACCAGCGGCACCGTGGCGAAGGCCGCCGCGAACGGGATGTTGTTGGCCACCCCGACGTTGCGGTAGACGACGTTGCCGATGAAGTCCGAGCTGGCGCCGCCGACCAGAGTGGGGGTGATGTAGTCGCCGAGCGTCAGGGAGAAGGTGAAGATCGACCCCGCGACCACCCCGGGCAGGGCGAGCGGCAACAGCACTCGCCTGAACGTGGTCCAGCTGGGTGCGCCGAGGTCGCCCGACGCCTCGAGGTAGGAGTCCGGCACGCGCTCGATGGCCGCCCAGACCGGCATGATCATGAACGGCAGCCAGACGTAGGAGAACACCAGCCACATGGCCCAGTTCGAATAGCCCACGTTGACGCCGCCGAAGCTCAGCTTGTGGAGCGTCCAGTTGAGGGCGCCGTCATGCGCCAGGATCAGCCGCCACGCGTACACGCGCACGAGGTAGCTGGACCAGAGCGGCATCAGCACCAGCACGAACAGGACTGCCTGCATCCGCCGCGACGCCAGGCGCGCGGCGTAGTACGCGAACGGGAACGCCAGCAGGGCGTCGGTGATGGTCACCGCGGCCGCGATGCCCACGGTGCGCAGGACGATCGTGCGGTACGTGGGGCTGTCCAGCAGCGTGGTGAAGTTCGACGTGGTCCACTTGTGGACGATCTCGCTGGTGAACGGGTCGAGGGTCCAGAAGGCGGAGACGAACAGCACCACCAGCGCGGTCAGGTAGATCAGGACGAACCACGCGAGCGGGCCCGACAGCGTGAGGGCCCCGCGCAGCCACGGCCGGCGGTACAGCGCGGCCGAGGCCCGGGGGGCCCGCCCC
>JAXDIC010000209.1:0-2811 GCA_034664185.1 Thermoleophilaceae bacterium | reverse complement strand
GACGTGCGCGTGGCCATGATCGGCGCGGGCGCCGCGGGCGTGGCGGTGGCCAAGATCCTGCTCAGCGAGGGGGTCAAGTCGATCGTCGCCTGCGACCGGACCGGCGCGATCCACGCGGCCCGCGAGGACTACCTCGAGGGGTCGATGAACACGCCGAAGATCTGGCTGGCCGAGAACACCAACCTCGCCCAGCAGGACGGGAAGGTCGGCCACGCGCTGGAGGGCGCCGACCTGTTCATCGGGCTCTCGGGCCCGGGCATCGTGGAGGCCGACGACCTCCAGCGGATGAGCGCGGACCCGATCGTGTTCGCGATGGCCAACCCCAACCCCGAGATCCGCCCCGAGGACGCCGAGCGCTACGTGCGGGTCATGGCCACGGGCCGGTCGGACTACCCGAACCAGATCAACAACGTGCTCGCGTTCCCGGGCGTCTTCCGCGGCGCGCTGGACGTTCGCGCCTCGCAGATCACCGAGGAGATGAAGCTGGCCGCCGCACACGGGATCGCCGGCGTGGTCCGGGAGGACGAGCTGTCCGAGGACAACATCATCCCCAGCGTGTTCAACCGCGAGGTGAGCCACGCGGTGGCCGAGGCCGTGTCCAGGGAGGCCATGCGCAGCGGAGTCGCGCGCGGGCCCCGTCAGCTCACCCACATCGCCTACTAGGCGGGGGTCTGGATCGGGATGAGGGTCGCGGTAACCGGAGCCACCGGCACGCTGGGGCGCTCTGTGGTTCGTGCGCTGGGCGATCGGGGAGATGAGGTCGTCGCGTTGTCGCGCGATCCCGACGGCGCCCGCTCCCACCTGCCCCCGGGCGTCGAGGTCCTCGCGTGGGCCGACCCCAAGGGCCAGGCCGCCCCCGCCGCCGCCTTCGAAGGGGCCGACGGGGTCGTTCACCTCCTCGGCGAGCCGGTCGCCCAGCGCTGGAGCGACTCCGCGCGGCGTGAGATCCGCGAGTCGCGCGTGGCCGGCACACGCAATCTCGTGGAGGGACTGAAGTCGTCCGGGCCGCGGATGCGGGTGCTCGTGTCGCAGTCGGCGATCGGCTACTACGGGGCGCACGGGGACGAGCCGGTGGACGAGCGGACGCCGGCCGGCGACGACTTCCTGGCCGGCGTGGTCGTCGCCTGGGAGGCGGAGGCACGGCGCGCCGAGGAGCTGGGCCTGCGTGTGGCGCTGACCCGCACCGGCGTGGTGCTGTCGAAGTCCGGCGGGGCGCTGGAGAAGATGCTTCCGCCCTTCAAGCTTGGCGTGGGTGGGCCGGTGGCCGGGGGGCGTCAGTACGTGCCGTGGGTGCACCAGGACGACGTCGTGGGCGCGCTGCTGTTCTGCCTCGACAACGACGGCGCCAGCGGTCCGATCAACGTGACCGCGCCCGAGCCGGTGACCAACAAGGAGCTCTCGAAGACGCTCGGCCGGGTGCTGCACCGCCCGGCCGTGGCTCCGGTGCCGGCGCTGGCGCTCAAGCTGCTGTACGGCGAGATGGGCTCGATCGTCACGACAGGCGCGCGCGCGATGCCGCGGCGACTCGAGGAGCTGGGCTACGAGTTCAGGCGCCCGGACCTCGAGGACGCGCTGCGCGCCGCGGTCGGTTAGCCGGCCCCGCCGGCCCTCAGAGCACCTTGGAGAGGAACGCGCGGGTCCGCTCGTGCTGGGCGTTGGCGAAGACCGCCTTCGGCTCCCCGGACTCGAGCACGAGGCCGTCGTCCATGAAGACCACCGTGTCCCCCACCTCGCGGGCGAAGCCGATCTCGTGCGTGACCACCAGCATCGTCATCCCCTCCTCGGCCAGCTTGCGCATCACGTCCAGCACCTCGCCCACCAGCTCGGGGTCGAGCGCGGAGGTGGGCTCGTCGAACAGCATCAGCTTGGGGTCCATCGCCAGGGCGCGGGCGATCGCCACCCGCTGCTGTTGCCCGCCGGACAGCTGGGACGGATAGACGCGGACCTTGTCGGACAGGCCCACTCGTTCGAGCAGCGCCGCCCCGCGCTCGGCCGCCTCCTGCCGCGCGATCTTCTTCACGTGGACCGGCCCGGCGATCACGTTCTCGAGCGCCGTCATGTGGGGGAACAGGTTGAACCGCTGGAAGACCATCCCGATCTCGGAGCGCTTGCGGGCCACGTCGCTGTCGCGCAGCTCGTGCAGCCTGTCGCCCTGCTGCCGGTAGCCCACCAGCTCCCCGTCCACCCAGAGCCGGCCCGCGTCGATCTTCTCCAGGTGGTTGACGCAGCGCAGGAACGTGGACTTGCCCGAGCCCGACGGCCCGAGCACGCACATGACCTCCTTCGGCTGCACCTCGAGGGAGATGCCCTTCAGCACCTCGAGCCGCCCGAAGCGCTTGTGAACGCCCTCGGCCTTGACCATCGGGCCGCTCATCCGTGCTCCTTCGGGGCGACCGGCGCCTCGACCTTCGCGTGACCGGAGGAGAAGACATTGCGCCTCAGCCGCTGCATCAGGGTGAGCGGCTGCGCCCGGGACGAGCCGCGGCCGTAGTGGCGCTCGATGTAGTACTGGCCGATCGACAGCACCGTGGTGACGATGAGGTACCAGATACTGGCGACCAGGAGCAGCGGGATCGTCTTGTAGTTGTTCGAGTAGATGATCTGCACCGCGTAGAGCAGCTCCGTGTAGGCGATGACGGAGACGAGCGACGAGTTCTTGAGCATCGAGATCGTCTCGTTGCCGGTCGGCGGGACGATCACCCGCATCGCCTGGGGGAGGACGATCCGCCGCATCGCCGCCAGGCGGGTCATCCCGAGCGACTGGGCGGCCTCGGTCTGCCCCTCGTCGACGGAGATGATCCCGGCCCGGAC
>JAXDIC010000108.1:0-13369 GCA_034664185.1 Thermoleophilaceae bacterium | reverse complement strand
GGGCGCGTTCCAGGCGCTGCCCGTGCCCGGTTACGTGGAGCTGGGCGACGTCGAGGTCGAGCTGCACCCGGCGGAGGGGCACACGCGCGACGGAACGGCGCTCCTGGCCCGCGACGCCGGCGTGCTGGTGTGCGGCGACTACCTCTCTGACGTGGAGATCCCGCTGATCGCGTCTGGCGGATCGGTGTCGGACTACCGCGACACGCTCACGCGCCTGGCCACCCTGGTCGACCAGGCCGAGACCATCATCCCCGGACACGGGTCGCCGCACGAGCGCGACGCGGCCAGCCGCATCCTCGCCGAGGACGTGGCGTACCTGGACGCGCTGGACCGCGGCGAGGAGCGCCCGCGCCTGCCGCCGGGGCGCGACAGCGCGCGCCAGCGGCAGATCCACGCGGAGAACCTCGGGCGGGCCTAGGAGTCCGCGCGCCGCTCAGGCGTGCTTGTGCCCGATGTACTTGAGCATCGTGACCGTCTTGGTGGCCCAGCGGCTGAGGTTGCCCGCGCCGTCCACCGCGCGCACACGGAACGTGTAGCGGCCGCCGAAGGTGATGAAGTTGTAACGCAGCTTGGTGGTGGGCCCCTTCAGCGTGCGCCACCTGCCGCCGCGCTTGACCTGGAGCGTGTACGACTTGATGCCGCTGCCGCCGGTGTCCACTCCCGACCACTGCAGATGGATGCGCGCGTGGCTGCGGTGACGCGTTGCCCGGAGCCGGACAGTGGGGCGGCGCTTGTCGACGATGCCCTTCGCGGGCCCGGGCTGCGCGTGGCCCTGCGGCGGCTGGTCGAAGCGCCCACCGTAGTACTGGCCGGCCTCGACGCCCTGCTGCCCTGGCAGCATCACCATCCTGTTCTCGGACACGATCTCGTCCACCGGCACCGTCTGCCTGGCGTTGTCGGAGTCGACGAGGAACAGCAGGTGCACGCCGTGTGTCGCGATGCTGCCCTGGTAGAAGTGGTCGCTGGCGTTGGGCAGGCCGTCCGGAGGGTGCCAGCACCTACGCGGCGTGCCGTCCTTCGCCGTCTTGGGCTCGTCGGCCGAGCGCAGGTGCAGCTTGGGCCCCGGATCGTTGCCGGTGCCGTCGTCGAAGCACGAGTCGTCGCGGTAGTACGGCGTGGCCACCAGCGACTGGGCGGCCCCGCCGGGCGTCAGGTCCTTGACCTCGGTCGTGTAGCGGTCGACCAGCGTGCCCGACGGCCCCGCGGTCTGCGCCCACTCCAGCGCGGTGTTGGCCCTCGAGACGGTGGGGTCGAATATGTCGACGCTCTGGTGGTACTTGGACAGGTCGCACAAGGGCAGGCTGGCGTAGGCGCTGCGATACGTCTGGTCAAGCACGCTGGTGTCGTTCTTCTTGAAGTTGTCGTTGCACGGGTCGTCGAGGTTGCCGAACGCCTCGTCGTTGTGGCCGTCGATGTTCAGGCCCTCGGGGTGCTGCGGGTTGTAGAACTTGGTCATACGGCCCGCGGCCATGTCCCACTGCGCGTAGATGCCGTCGAGGGGCGGGATCACGTGCACCCGCAGGTAGCTCTTCATGCGCATCTGGTCTGAGTAGAAGGTCTCGCGGCGAATGACGTTGGTGCCCGAGTCGGCGCCCCACGTCTCGCGGATCGCCCGCACCGGCCCCACCTTCTCGCCGAGCAGGGTGCTGGAGCCGCCCCAGTTGGTGTCCTCCTCCTCGTAGCCGCAGCACGGCGTCTTCGAGCCGGGGTCCTGCGCGAACGCGCGCGCCTTCCAGCGGTCCACGACGTTGGGGCCGAACGACTTGCCGCCGTCCGAGGAGATGTTGATCCCCGTCATCAGCCAGCGGCCGTCGTAGCGGAACCTGTAGCGGCTTGTCTGCACGGTGGCGTAGTCCCGCGGGCGGCGCTTGTCGATCGCCGGCTTGTGCGTCTGCGGGTCGATCACCACCCGGCCGTTGGCGTCGCAGTACTCGCCCTTGGCGGCGTTGCCGTAGCCGTTGTAGCTCGACGCGGAGCGCTCGAAGCTGTCGGCGTTGCGGTCGCGGTTGTAGTGGACGTACCCGTTCGAGGCGTTGAAGGCCGGCTTGGGAGCGTTCTTCACGTCGGCGGCCTTCATCACGTACGCGTACCGCGCCGGCCCAGACGGGTTGAGCGGATCCGAGACCTGCACGGCTCGCGCCTCCGCGATGCCGGCGGGGAGCTGGGTGCCAGCCGGCACCTGCGGGCCCGCGTCGGAGCTCATGAAGACCATTTCGTCGTTGGTGTCCAGCCCCTTCACCGGGTCCGGCATGGCGGCCAGGCCGGGGTCGGCGGGCACCGCGTGACAGGGGTTGTGCGGGTCGCTCTTGGAGAAGCGGAAGCCCTCGCGGTCGTACGCGTAGGTGGTGTGCTGGTCCTGCCCCGAGTAGAACGAGAAGCCCGAGGCCGAGTTGTCCAGGTAGCGCGTGAACTGCTCGTCCACCTGGAACGGGATCTGCCTCCAGGCCTTGGCCGCGGCGTCCCAGCGGTAGCCAAGCAGCTTGTCGACCGGCGTGGCCAGGCCCGAGGCGTTGCTGGCGGCGGCGGTGTCCGCCGCCGGCGTGGCGTAGTTGTTGTGCTTGCACTTCTCGTCGAAGCTCTGGCAGCTGGTCAGATCGATCAGCGGCGGCTGGGCGGTCTGGTTGGCCGGCGCCGACCAGCCGGGGAAGTTCGCGCCGGTCAGGACGATCGGCTCGGCGTCGCGCAGCGCGGAGGGCGGTGCGTTCAGGTCGGTGCCCGGCGTTCCCGGCACCACGGGCAGCTGCGCCGGCGAGAGGTTGGGCACGAGCAGCGCGACCATCACCGCCACCGCGGCGAGCACGATCGCGCGGCGCAAAGCCGCCCGTTCGGCGAACGTCGTTCGAAAGTGGCGCATACCCCCTCGCGAGAGGTTAGACCGCGGGTGCGAGCCCGGCGCTACTTGATGACGGCGATGGTGTCGCCCGACGTGATCGCGGCGCCCTCGGACACGTTCAGCTCCTCGACCTTGCCGGCAGCCGGGGCGGTGATCTCGTTCTCCATCTTCATCGCCTCGATCACGCAGATCAGCGCGCCCTGCTCCACCTCGGCGCCCTTCTCGACGGCGACCCGCAGCACGGTGCCCTGCATGGGCGATACCAGGGCTCCGGCCGGACCGGCCGCGGCTCCGCCCGCGCGCTCGCGGCGCTTGGGCGGCTTCCGCGCGGCGGTGGCCGCTCCGCCCCCGCCCGGGCCCGCGCCGTCGACGCCCGCGGCGCCGATCACCTTCACGTCGAATCGCCGGCCGGAGACCTCCACCGCGTAGCTGCGCTCCACCTGCGGCTCGTCGTCACCGTCGCCCGCCGGCTCCGGCTTGGGCTGCGCCAGCTTCTTGAGCCACGCCTTGTCCTCGATCAGGTCGCGGCAGGTCTCGCCGTTGGCCCACTGCTCGGTCTGCAGGAGCGCCGTGTGGAACGGGATCAGCGAGCGCACGCCCTCGAGCTGGAACTCGCCCAGCGCCCGCACCATCCGGCGCGTCGCACTCTCGCGGTCGGCGTCCCAGACGATCAGCTTGGCCACCATCGGGTCGTAGAGCGGCGTGATCTCCGAGCCGGCCTCGACGCCCGAGTCGACGCGCACGCCGGGGCCCGCGGGCTCGCGATAGGCCGCGATGGCGCCCGGCGCCGGGGCGAAGTTCTTCGACGCGTCCTCGGCGTTGATCCGGCACTCGATCGAGTGCCCGTTCAGGCGCACGTCCTTCTGCTTGAGCGACAGCTTCTCCCCGGCGGCTATCCGGATCTGCTCCCGCACGATGTCCACGCCGGTGGTCAGCTCGGTCACGCAGTGCTCGACCTGCACGCGCGTGTTCATCTCGAGGAAGAAGTACTCGCCATCGGCAAGGAGCCCCTCGATCGTGCCCGCCGAGCGGTAGCCCACCGCCTTGGCCGCCTCGGTTCCGATCTCGCCGATGCGCTTGCGCAGCTCGGCGTCGACCGCCGGCGCGGGGCTCTCCTCGATCAGCTTCTGGTGGCGGCGCTGCACCGAGCAGTCGCGCTCGCCGAGGTGGATCACGTTCCCGTGGGAGTCCGCCAGGACCTGGACCTCAACGTGGCGGGGATCGGGCAGGTAGCGCTCGATGTACACGGTCGCGTCGGAGAAGAACTTCTCGCCCTCGCGAGCGGCGCCCTCGAAGGCCTTCTCCAGCTCGTCGGCCGACAGCGCCACGCGGAAGCCCTTGCCGCCGCCGCCGCCAGCGGCCTTGATCGCCACCGGGTAGCCGACCGCCTCGTCGACGATGCGCGCGGCGTCCTCGACCGTGTCCACCGCGTCGGTGGTGCCCGGCACGATCGGCACGCCCGCGTTCTTCATCAGCTCGCGGGCGCGGGTCTTGGAGCCCATCGCGTCGATGGCGTCGGCCGGAGGCCCGATGAACACGATGTCGGCCTCCTCGCATGCGCGCGCGAACGCGGCGTTCTCGGCCAGGAAGCCGTAGCCGGGGTGGATCGCCTCCCCGCCCGCCTTCTTGGCCGCCTCGATGATCTTCTCCACCACCAGGTAGCTCTGGTTGGCTGGCCCGGGACCCACCAGGTAGGCCTCGTCGGCCCGGCGCGCGTGCAGGGCGTCGCGGTCGGCTTCGGAGTAGACGGCCACGGTGCCGATGCCGAGCTCCTCCAGAGACCTGAAGACGCGGATGGCTATTTCGCCGCGGTTTGCGACCAGGACCTTGGAGAACACGGGCGGGAACCCTACTGGCAGCCGCAGGCGAGGCCCGGAGCAGCTGGCGGCGTCAGCGCTCGGGCGCCGGCGCCGGCACCGGCCGCAGCCGGCGCACGATCCACGAGATCTCCCTAGGCGGGCGCCGGCTCGGTTGCGTAGGCCTCGATCAGCACGTCAGCCACCTCGGGGCGCGTGAACTCCTCGGGCGGGCGCTCGCCGCGGCCCAGCATCTCGCGGACCTTGGTGCCCGACAGGAAGACGCGGTCCTCGGGGGACGACGGCGAGGTCTTGGTGGTGGCCATCCCGTTGCTGATCTTGCACCAGAAGGAGTGCTCGAACTTGAGCGGCTCGATGCCCAGCTCGCCGGGCTCGAACTCCTCGAAGATGTGCTGGGCGTCGTAGGTGCCGTACCAGTCGCCGACGCCCGCGTGGTCGCGCCCGACGATGAAGTGGGTGCAGCCGTAGTTCTTGCGCACCAGCGCGTGGAAGATCGCCTCGCGCGGCCCGGCGTAGCGCATGGCCGCAGGGTTGACGCCGAGCAGCACGCGCTCGCGCGGGTAGTAGTGCTCGATCAGCACCTCGTAGCAGCGCATGCGCGTGTCGGCGGGGATGTCGTCGTCCTTGGTCTCGCCCACGATCGGGTGGATGAACAGGCCATCCACGATCTCCAGCGCGACCTTGGTCAGGTACTCGTGCGCGCGGTGGATCGGGTTGCGGGTCTGGAAGCCCACGACGGTCTTCCAGCCGCGCGCCGCGAACTCCGCGCGCGTCTCCTCGGGGGTGAGGAGGTAGGGGGTGACCTCGTCGATGTGGCTGGGCAGCGCGCGCGTGGCGATCCGGCCAGCGAGCGTGCGCGAGCCCTCGCCGTACAGCGCGGCAACGCCGGGGTGCGAGTCGTCGGCCGTGCGGTAGACAAGCTCGGCCTCGCGCCGCAGGTCGCGCTCGTAGACCTCCTCGACTTCGATCGCCCCGAGCAGCGTGCCCTCGTGGCCCAGCAGGTCGATGGTCTCGCCCACCTCGCCCGTCTCCGACGCCAGAGTGACGGGGATCGGCCAAGGGCGGCCGTCGGGAAGCCGCATCCTCTCGATGACCGACTCCCACGCCTCGGCGCCCTGAAAGCCGTCGAGCGGAGCGAAGCCGCCGTTGGCCAGCAGCTCGAAGTCAGCCGTCTGCCGCGCCGAGAGGCGCAGTTCGCTCACGCGGGCACCTCGACGCGCGCGTCGAGGTAGGCCAGCACCTTGGCGGCCGACTCCTCGGGCGTCTCCGTCTCGGTGTCCGCCACGACCTCGGGGTCGAGCGGCGGCTCGTACGGATCGGACACGCCGGTGAACTCCTTGATCTCACCCTTGAACGCCTTCTCGTACAGGCCCTTGACGTCGCGGCGGGCGCACTCCTCGACGGACGCCTTCACGTAGATCTCCACGAACCGGTCGCCCATCGTGTCCCTGGCCTCGTCGCGGATCTCGCGGTAGGGCGAGATGGCAGCCGTGATGGCCACCACCCCGTTGCGGGAGAGCAGGTCGGCCACGAAGGCGATGCGGCGGATGTTGGTGTCGCGGTCCTCCTTGGAGAACCCGAGGCCCTTGGAGAGGTTGGTCCTGACGACGTCCCCGTCAAGCACCTCGACGCCCATGCCGCGCTCGCGCAGCTCGGCCTCGACCAGCTCGGCGATGGTCGACTTGCCCGCTCCGGAGAGGCCTGTGAACCAGAGTGTGACGCCGTCGCTCATCCGTGAATCCCGCACTCGGTCTGCTCGGTCCCGGCCCAGCGGCCCTCGCGGCCGCGGCCGGGCAGCGTGCACGGCACGCAGCCGATCGAGTCGAAACCCTGGTCGTGCAGCGAGTTGTACGGTACGTCATTCGCCGCGAGATAGCTCCACACGTCGCGCTCGCTCCAATCGGCCAGGGGGTTGACCTTCCAGAGCCCGTAGCGCTCGTCCCAGTGCAGCTTGGCGGTATCGGCGCGCTCGGGCGAATGCTCGCGCCGCAGGCCGGTGACCCACGCGTCGGCGCTCCCAAGCACCTCGCGGAGCGCCTCGACCTTGCGGTCGGAGCAGCAGCGGCCCGCAGTCCACGGGAGGCCGTCGGGACTCGAGGCGTCGAACACCTCGACCTCGATGCCGTAGCGCTCCTCGAGCGCGCGCCGGTTGTCGTGCGTCTCCTGGAACAGGACCCCGGTGTCAAGCGTGAAGAATCGAGCCTTGGGCTCGATGCGCAGGAGCATGTCCATGATCACCGAGGCCTCCTTCTGGAACGAGCAGGCCACGTACAGCCGCGGGTGAAAGCGCTCGACGGCGTACGCCAGCACCTCCTCCGCGGAATGGCTGTCTAGATCGGGTCGGACCGCTATCGCCACTGGAATCGAGTCCCCTAGACCGCGCACTCGCCCTCGCCGCGCTCCACGCGGTAGGGGTCGTTGCGGTTCCAGTCGATGAAGTGCTGCAGGTTCTCGAGGTTGAACTCCACCGGCAGGGAGAGGTCCTTGGCCACCTTCTCGAACCCCTCGGCGCCCGTCCGGTCGACGAACGCGTTGAAGTGCTCGCCATCCTGGCGCCCTTCCTCGTAGTACTTGATCCAGCGCTCGACGGCCTCGGGCACGCGCTTGGCGGGCAGCCGGACCTTGAGGCGCTGGCCGTACTGCACCTCGCCCTCGTCGTAGCGGCCCCCGACGTGCGCGATGTACGCGGGGATCTGGCGGCCACCGACCTTCATCGACGCGCCGTAGAACCCGATCGTGCCGATGTGGTGCTGGCCGCAACCGTTGGGGCAGCCGCTGATCTTGATGTGGATCCGCTTGGTGAGCGGGTCCTCGATCTGCATCGACTCGACGCGCTCCTGCACCGCCTGGTTGACGCCCATCGAGCTGGTGATCCCCATCTTGCAGCTGTCCGTGCCGGGGCAGCTGAGCACGTCGGTGACCTCGTCGGCGCCGGCGTCGCCCAGGCCGAGCTCGACCAGCCGCCGCCAGACGTCGTAGAGCGCGTCGTCGCGCACCCAGCGCAGGATCAGGTTCTGGTGCACGCTGGTGCGCGCGTAGCCGCCGGTGAAGTCGCGCATGACCTGAGCCAGGCCGCGGAACTGCTCGGGCGTGAGGTCGCCGCGGGTGACCTTGACCTCGACGGTGGAGAAGCCGTCCTGGCGCTGGGAGCGCACGTTGGAGGCCACGAAGCGGTCGAAGTCGCGGCCGTCCCCGTTGGGCGAGCCGGCCGCTGCCGGCGGAGCCGGGGCGTGGGCCTCCTCGTCGTGCAGGAAGAGCAGCGGCGTGGGGTCGAAGTCGCGCTCGGCCACCCAGTCGCCACCCAGCTCCTCCTCGACGACCTCGCGGAAGGCGTCGATCCCGATCCGGTCGACGTAGAACTTGAGCCGCGCCCGCTGGCGGTTGGCGCGCAACTCGTCGCGGCGGTCGAACACGCGCAGGACGGCCTCCGAGACCTTGAGGAAGTCGCCGTTGTCCACCTCGACGAAGTCGAAGAGCGTGGAGCCGACGCGGGCCATGATCGAGGTGCCGCCGCCCGTGCGCATCTCCACGCCGCGGACGCCGTCGCGCACGCGCGGGATGAAGCCCAGGTCGTGGATCAGGGTGATCGCGCGGTCCTTGTCGGAGGCCGTGAAGGCCACCTTGAACTTGCGCGGCAAGAGCTGGCAGACCTCGTTGCGCACGAAGTAGCGCACGAAGGCGCCGGCGTACGGGGTGATGTCGTACTCCTCGTCGTGTGCAACGCCGGCCCACGGATCGCCGGTGACGTTGCGCACGGTGTTGCCGCAGGCCTCGCGGCTGGAGAGCCCGGCTTCGGAGATCAGGCGGATCAGCTTGGCCGCGTCGGGCAGCGGGACGTGGTGGTACTGGATGTTCTGGCGCGTGGTTATGTGGCCCTTGCCGAGCGGCGTGTAGCGCTCGGCCGCCTCGGCGAAGGCGTCCATCTGCTCCGGCGAGACGCCACCGAACGGCAGCTTGACGCGAATCATCTGGGCGTCGGGCTGGCGCTGTCCGTAGACGCCCTGCTTGAGCCGGAAGCCGATGAACTGGTCCTCGGCCTCCTCGCCGCGCATGAACTTGGCGGCCCGCGTGTCGAAGTCGTCGAACTCGCGCTCGAGGATCGGGATCACGTGCCCGGGTACGTTCTCGTGCACCTCGGGGTTGTCGAGCGACCCTGGCCTGCCGTTGGCCTTCTTTTCATTCGTCCGAACGGAGGTTGGCTCCATGGCGGTCTTCCTCTTACGGGGTCGGACCCGGCGCGAGCGCCAGAACCGGCGAATATAGCAATTCCCAGCCGGGTATTCGTTATTTCCGAGAAAGGGCTTTAGCGCTGGTCGCTACGCGCCAGGGAGGTTGGGCCGCGAGGCCACCTCGCCGCCCTCCGGCTCGAGCGGCAGTCCCCGCTCGGCCCAGGCCAGGAGCCCGCCTTCGATGCTGTACGCGTCCCATCCGGACGCCCGGAAGGCGACCGCCGCCATTCCGGAGCGATCCCCGGAGCGGCAGTACAGGATCACGGGCCTGGATCGGTCCAAGCGGTCGGCCTCGGCGTCGAGGCTCACGAGCGGCACGTGCTCGTCGCCGGCAATATGCCCGGCGTCGTGCTCGTAGGCGCCGCGCACGTCCACGAGCTGCGCGCCTTCGGACGCCAACTCGCGCGCGCGCTCGGGCGCGAGCTCGGTTTCCGTGGCGGTGGTCTGCGGCTCGGCCACGGTCGGGAGCCTAGCGCTCGGCGGCGGCCTGGCCGCCGGCGGAGCGGGCGCGCCGGCGCTCGATGAGCATGGCGGCGGCCAGCGCCGCGGCGGCCGCCGCGAGCGGCGCGGGGGTGACGCCGTACCGCACGTCGTAGGTGAGCGTGAGCGGCGGCAGCCCGTACATCGCCAGGGCGAACGCGGCGAGCAGGGCTACGACGGCTCGCGGCCGTCCGCGGCCGAGAGCGAGGCCGGCCACGATCAGCGCCGCGACCGCCGCCAGCGCCAGGCCGCCGACCCGAAGGACCTCCTGATAGGCCGACAGCACGGCGAACCCGGCCCCCGGCGCCTTCGGGCGACCGACCCCCGAGTAGACGAGCCGGTAGTTGGCGGCCACGACCTCGCGCGGGCCCGGCTGGGCGACCGGATCCGTATGGCTGAACGACATGTCCTCCGGGCGTGCGCCCGAGTCCGGGCGCTCGACGCCCGCGTGAGGCGCGAAGTAGCGCAGCTCGTCTCGGAGGACGGCGCGCGCGTAGTCCAGCGGCTGATGCAGGATCGCGCTCCGGGCGAAGTCGCCGAGCTCGGCCGCCGATGGCCGGACCCGGTACTGCGTGTTGACCGGCGCGGGGTTGTCGAAGCCGCCGTAGTGCAGGGGCCCCAGGCGCTGGCCGGGCGGCGTCGCCTCGCACAGCCGCGACGTCGCCGCGGGTGGCGAGAAGCGGCGGCAGTCGGCGAACGGGGCCACGCGCATGTAGAGGAGGTAGCCGCCGCGCTCGACCAGGCCGTCGTGCTGGCCTACGGCGTGGGCGAGCGCCACGTACGCTCCCAGCACCGCAACGGCCGGCAGGAGCACCGCGCCGAGCGCGCGCAGGCGCTGCCTGGCCGGTCCGCCGAGCGCGACCGCGGCCCAGGCGGCCGCCAGCGGCAGCAGCGCGAGCGACGTGTTGCGCACCAGGGCCGAGCACGCCAGGAGCGCGCCGGCCCCGGCGAGCCAGCCCTCGCTGCCCTGGTCGTACGCGCGCGCGAGCGCGTAAAGGCCTACGGCTATCGAGAAGCCCCACAGGGTCTCGGTGAGCAGAGCGTGCTCGAGGAAGACGTTGTCGCCGCTGAGCGCGACCACGGCGGCGGGCACGAGCGCCACCGCCCGCGACGCGCCGAAGCGGCGCATGGCGGCGAAGAGGACCGCGGCGGTGGCCAGCCCGATCAGGTGCTGGAGCCCGATCGTCAGCGGCAGCGTGGGCCAGAGCGCGCGCAGCCCGCGCAGGAACGCGGGATAGCCGGCGGGCATGAACGCGTCCCCGAACAGTCCGGCGTCCGTGTAGAGCCGCAGGTAGCGGGTGGAGTCGCCGCCGTAGTAGCTGAACACGGCCCCGTCGTAGACCAGCATCGTGAGGACGCGGATCGCGAGCCCGGCCGCGAGCACCGCGACGAGGGGCCGGTAATCGAATGGCGCGAGGGCGCGACGGCCCGCTCTCAGCGCCCCCACGGCTCGGGATCGCCCCACGGGCTGGGCCCGGCGGGGTCCAGCCCGGCTCCCTCGAACAGCCCCGCGCGGCGCCACGGATTGCGCGGCTCACCGCCGGCGAGCGGCGGCGGTGCCGTGTCGCGCAGGAACTGCTCGATGCCCGCGGCGATCGCGGCGGCCTCCTCGGGAGACGCGACGCTCTGGCGCACCTCGATGCGCGGACGCGGCGGCGCGTGCTTTCCGTTCCTGGCCACTGGGCGGTCAGGCTATCGTCGCCCGCCCGTGCCCGAGCTGCCCCTGTTCGACCAGCAAACCGTGCTGAGCGCCGTGTCGCCCGCCGACGCGATCGAGCGGGTGCGCGATGGATTCGTGCAGCTCGCGCACGGCGACTGGGCGATGCCGCCGAAGACGTACCTCGACGCCCCTCCCGGTGGCGACTTCCGCGCCATGCCCGCCCGCGGCGGCGGGCTGGCGATCCTGAAGTGGGTCACCTCGTTCCCCGGCAACCCCGCGCGCGGGCTGCCCGTGGTGATGGGCGTGATCTGCGTCTCGGACGCCGGGACCGGCGAGCCGCTGGCACTTGTGGACGTGCGCGCCGTGACCGCCCTCCGCACGGGTGCGGTCGCCGCGGTGGCCGTCCAGGAGCTCGCTCGCGAGGACGCCCGCACGGCCGCCGTGGTCGGCTGCGGCGTGCACGGCGCCTGGGCGGCGCGCTGCCTGGCGGCGGCCGAGTACGGCCCCGGCGTCTGCTTCGACCCGGACCCCGATCGAGCCGGGGCGGTGGCCGGCGAGCTGGGCTGGGAGGTGGGCAGCCTCGAGGACGCGCTCGCATGCGACGTCGTGACCTGCGTGTCCCCGGGGCACGAGCCGGTGGTCCGGGCCGCGGACCTGCGACCGGGCATGCACCTGTCGATGCTTGGAGCCGACGCCGCCGGGAAGGCCGAGGCGGAGGTCGACGCCGTCAGGAGCTGCGTGCTCTTCTGCGACGAGTGGGCGCAGGCCAGCCACGGCGGTGAGCTGACGGGGGCGGTGGAGGCGGGCGTCGTGTCGCGCGAGGACGTGACAGAGCTGGGCGCGGTGATCGCCGGCACCGCGCCGGGCCGGCCGAGTGACGAGGCGATCACCCTCTTCGACTCGACCGGCCTGGCGATCCAGGACCTGGCGATCTGCCACGCCCTGGTCGAGGCGCTGCGGGCGGGCTCGGTGCGTCCGCCCGTCGCGCGGCTCTAACTCGGCGCTAGCCCTCGAGCCCGTGCTCCTGGGACAGGCGCTCGGTGCTGTCGAAGTCCATCTCGAGCCCGTAGCGGGCCATGACGGCGCCGAGCGCCTCGAAGTCCGGCTCTTCGCGGTTGGGCGGGAGGAGCGGCGCGATCTCCGCGAAGTACCGCTCGAACCCGCCGGGCGAGATGATCTCGAGCAGCAGGGCGGGCTCGTCGCCCGGGTTCCAGAACGCGTGCCACTGGTGGCGCGGCTTGAAGACCAGGTCGCCGGGGCCGGCCTCGAGCACCTCGTCGCCGAGCTGGACGCCCACGCGGCCCCTGAGCACGTAGGAATACTCGTCCTCGTTCTCGTGGCGGTGCATTGGCGCCGCCAGCGTGCGCGGGGCGATCGGGTGCTCGACCAGCGAGAAGCCGCCGCCGGCGCGGGCGGAGTCGATCATGAAGCGCACGCCCAGGCCGCCGAGGTCGACCGACTCGCCGCCGGTGGGTCCCAGTACCGAGTTGCTCGTGGTGGTCGCCATTGCTCTCTCCTCCTAAATTGATTGAACGTTGCTGTTCAGCGAACCGTACAGAAGTCCGGTGGATCTGTCAAGATTGGATATACATGGTTGTTCAACAGAAACGCAAGTACGAGCTGAAGAAGCGCGCCGAGCTCCAGGAGGAGACGCGCTGCCGGATCGTCGAGGCCACGGTCGACCTGCACCGCGAGGTGGGGCCGGCCAACACCACGATCAGCGCCGTGGCCGAGCGCGCAGGGGTGCAGAGGCTGACCGTGTACCGCCACTTCCCCGACGAGCGCGGCCTCATCCGGGCCTGCTCGGCGCACTGGCGCTCACAGCACCCGGCGCCCGACCCCTCACAGTGGCCGGGGATCGCCGATCCCGTAGAGCGTCTCCGAACGGCGCTGCAGGGGTTCTACGCCTACTACGGCGGCGACGAGCGGATGGCCGCCAACGTCCGCCGCGACGCCCCGACGGTGCCGGCGCTGGCCGAGGTCATCTCCGACCTCCCCGCCTTCATGGCGATGGTGGTGGAGATCCTGGCCCCGGGCTGGGGCGCGCGCGGGGCGCGACGGGCGCGGCTCGTGGCGGCGCTGGGCCACGTGCTGGACTTCGACACCTGGCGCTCGCTGGAGCGGCGACAGGGGCTGGCGCCCGCCGCCGCCGTGGAGGTCGCCCTGGCGATGGTCCGCGGCGTGGCCGGCCGCTAGCTCCTCGGGCGCCCGCCTACAGCGGGATGTTGCCGTGCTTGCGCTTGGGGCCGGGCACGCGCTTAGTCTGGAGCGTCTCCAGGGCGCGGATCAGCTTGGGGCGCGTCTCGTGGGGCACGATCACGTCGTCGATGTAGCCGCGCTCGGCCGCCGA
>JAXDIC010000187.1:0-2767 GCA_034664185.1 Thermoleophilaceae bacterium | reverse complement strand
ATGAAGACGCCGCTGTTCTTCGCCGCCGGCTTCCTGTCGACGTTCGTGATCGGCGGCATCTCGGGCGTGATCCTCGCGATCTTCCCGGTCGACTGGTACTTCAACGACACCTACTTCGTGGTGGCCCACATCCACTACGTGCTGTTCGGCGGCAGCGTCTTCGCGATCTTCGCCGGGCTCTACTACTGGTTCCCCAAGATGTCCGGCCGCATGATGTCCGAGTCGCTGGGCAAGGCGTCGTTCTGGCTGATGTTCGTCGGCTTCAACCTCACGTTCCTCATCCAGCATTCGCTGGGGCTCGAGGGCATGCCGCGCCGCATCTACACCTATCCGGACCACAGCAACTGGCAGCTGTTCAACCAGATCTCCACGGTCGGCTCGTTCATCCTGGGGATCGGCGTGCTGGTCACCGTCGTCAACGTGCTGATCAGCGCCAGGTCCGGCCAACGCGCGGGCAACGACCCGTGGCAGGCCAACACGCTCGAGTGGTTCACGCAGTCGCCGCCACCCGAGAACAACTTCGACATCGTGCCCCGCGTTCGCTCCGTCGAGCCCATGAAGGACATCCGCCGCGACGTGGCTCGCCAGGCCGGTCGCAGCTCCGAGACCGTCTCGCAACCCGTCACCACCGGCGCCACATGACCCTGCCGTCGCCCGGCTTCCGGCGGCTCGCGCTGTGGACCGCGACCGCCACCTTCCTGCTGATCGTGCTCGGCGGGGTGGTGCGTGTGTCCGACTCGGGCCTGGGCTGCGGCGCCGGCGGCAGCGGCATGCACGGCTGGCCGCTGTGCAAGGGCGACGTGGTCCCGGGCTTCTCGCTGCACACCGGCATCGAGTACGCGCACCGCGCGGTGGCGTCGATCGTCGTGGTCGAGATGTTCCTGCTGGCGTTCCTGGCGTGGCGCCGCTACCGGCCGCACCGCTGGCTCGTGAGGGCCACGTTCGCGGGAGCGCTCCTGATCGTCGCGCAGGCCGTGCTGGGAGCGGCCACCGTCGAGAAGAACCTCGACGAGCCGCTGGTGGCCGCTCACCTCGGCCTGGCCATGCTGCTGTTCGGAGTGGCGCTGTTCGTGGTGCGGGCGTCGCGGCCGGAGGCGAGCAGCTCGCCCCCGGCCGACGGCGGGCCGCGCTTCCGCGGCCTTGCGCTGGCCACGCAGGGGCTGCTCCTCGGCACCATCGTGGCCGGCGGCTACATGGCCGGCACCGAGCACCTGGGGCGCACCGACAAGCACTTGACGACGGGCGCCCACCACGCCTGCGGCCACCAGTTCCCGACCTGCAACGGCGGCTTCGTGCCGTTCGGGCACAGCCGCCTCGTGGACATCCACCTGACGCACCGCGTGTTCGTGTACCTGTTCTCCATCGCCGTCATCGCGCTGATCGTGCTGGCCCTGCGCCGCCGGCCAGGTCCGGGGGTGGAGCGTGCCGCCAAGCTGCTCGCGCTCCTGCTCGTGGTGCAGATCGCGCTGGGAGGGCTCAACGTCTGGCTCACGCACGAGTACGAGCTGCTGATCCTCGCCCACCTGGCCACCGCCACGCTCCTGTGGGGCACGCTCACAACGCTCACGCTCCAGCTGTTCCGGATACCGGCGCCGGTGACCCAGCCGGCTCCACAGCCGCGGCAGGCCGAGCAGGCGGTGACGGCCTGATGGAGGCCGGCGTCCGCACCGAGGACAAGCCCGGCGCCAAGGGGCGCCACGGCGACTACTGGGCCGCGCGCGGGCTGGCGGAGCCGGCGGTGGTGCCCCAGGGACGCGGGGCCGCGCTGCGCACGGTTGTCGGCGACTACATAACGCTGACCAAGCCCAAGGTGCAGTCGCTGCTCCTGTTCACCACCGTCACGACCATGTACGTGGCCGGCAACCCCAGCCTCGGGCGCGTCCTGCTCACGTGCGTCGGCGGCGCCCTGTCGGCCGGAGGTGCGGGTGCCATCAACCACTACCTGGACCGCGACCTGGACGCGCTCATGAGCCGAACGGCCAACCGCCCGGTGCCCTCCGGCCGCGTGGCCCCGCGCGCCGCGCTCCTGTACGGCATCGCGCTGGGCGTGGCGTCGTTCCTCCTGCTGTCCACCACCGTCAACCTGCTCAGCGCCGCGCTGGCTCTGAGCGGCCTGCTGGGCTACGTCCTGGTCTACACGATGTGGCTCAAGCGCACAACGCCGCAGAACATCGTGATCGGCGGAGCCGCCGGGGCGGTGCCTCCGCTCGTGGCGTGGGCGGCCACCACGGGGCGGCTGGCGGGCGGCGCCGTGTACCTCTTCGCCATCGTCTTCTACTGGACCCCGCCGCACTTCTGGGCCCTGTCCCTGCTCATGAAGGACGACTACGCGCGCGCCGGAGTGCCCATGCTGCCGGTGGTGCGCGGCGAGCGCGAGACGCGCCGCCACATCGTCCTCTACTCGCTCCTGCTCGTGGCGGTCACCATGCTCCCGTTCGCCGGGCGCCTGTTCGACGGCCTCTACCTCGTCTGCGCACTAGTGCTCGGGGGCGCCCTGATGTGGCTCGCGCTGCAGCTCAGCCGCAAGGCGGACAAGATGTCGGCGCTACGGCTGTACCTCTTCTCGCTGGCCTACCTCGCGCTGCTGTTCGGCGCGATGGTGGCTGACGTGAAGCTGTAGCGCGCTCCGAGCCGGCAAACGTCCATTCGACCACCTCACAGGGTGGTCAACTGGACGTTCGTGGATGAGGCGGCCGCTCCGGGCCACCCCTCATTGCCGCTGATTCGGATATCGCCGTCGCCGGCGGCGGCTGAGCAGCGCGACGCC
>JAXDIC010000170.1:0-4444 GCA_034664185.1 Thermoleophilaceae bacterium | reverse complement strand
GTGCGCTCGCGGCGGATCCGGTCGATGGCGCGGTTGCGCGCCGTCACCACCAGCCAGGCCCCGGGATTCGAGGGAGTCCCCTCGCGCGGCCATCGCTCAGCCGCGGCGGCGAAGGCCTCCTGCGCGGCCTCCTCGGCGAGGTCGAAGTCGCCGAGGAAGCCGATCAGGGCGGCCAGGACGCGCCCCCACTGGTCGCGGAAGACCTGCTCGATCAGCGCTCCACCAGGGGCCGCACCTCGACGGATCCGCCCAGGCGCGCGGCCGGGATCCGGGTGGCGACCTCGACTGCGGCGTCGAGGTCGTCGACGTCGAGCACGTAGTAGCCGCCGAGGATCTCCTTCGTCTCGGCGAAGGGTCCGTCGGTGGTCAGCGGACGGCCGTCCTGGACGCGGACCGTGGTGGCGGTCTCCACCGGCTGGAGCTGTTCGCCGCCGATGACTCCCGGGGCGTCGCTGATCGTCATGTACTCGCCGTAGATGGCCTTCTGCTCGTCCTCGGGGAGCTTCTCGAACTCGGCCATCGACTCGCCCGTCGAGTAGATCTGCAGCATGTACTTCATGGCTTCCTCCTTTGCCTTGAGTATGGACGCCCCTTAGACGAACGGGAAGAGCGCAGATCGACAGTCGCCGCCGGTAACCCGCAAAGAATCTCATCAGCGCAGGTAAGCTCCAGGACGATGCCTTGGCGGGCAAAGCTCGCGGTCGCGAGCGTGGGGGCCTGGGCGCTGCTCGTGCTGTCGGTGGGGACAGCCAGCGCCGCCGACGGGCTGCGCGCGATGAACGCCGTCCCGCCCGGAGAATCCGGCATGACGACGCTGTCCGCGTTCTCGCTGGCCACCTCCGGCGGATCGCCGACCTACGGGCCGCACACCGACGACCAGCGCGAGCTGTACGCGTCGTGGCAGTACAAGCCGATGCAGTTCGTGGGCGCGGGCCAGGGCAGCTCCCCGCCAGGCGATCCGAACGTGAAGATCGTGCGCGACGCGCAGTACGGCGTGCCGACGATCACCGGAGTCACCGACGGCGACGCCTTCTACGGCGTCGGCTACGCGATGGCCGCGGACCGCCTGTTCCAGATGGACGTCTTCCGCCACGTGGGGCACGGCACGCTGGCCGAGCTGATCGGCGCCGGCGGGTTGACGATGGACGAGGCGGTGCGCCGGGTGACCGAGGGCGACGCCGCCCTCCAGAAGGAGTTCGACGCGCTGCCCGCCGACGCACGCGATCGGCTCCAGCGGTTCACCGACGGGATCAACGCCTACATCGACCAGGCGCAGACCGACCCGTCGCTGATGCCCGCGGAGTTCGTGCTCTTGAACGACCTGCCGCTCAAGCACTGGACGGTGCTGGACGTGCTGGGCTTCGGCGAGTACGCGGGGCGCTTCTTCGGGGAGTTCGGACACGGCGAGCTGGGAGCCGCAACGGCCTACGAGCACCTGGTGGCGCGCTACGGGCAGCGCAAGGCCGAGCGAATCTTCCACGACATGCTGCCCCTCAACGACCCCCGCGCGCCGACGTCGATCGCGCGCCGGGACGGGCTCTTCAAGCGCCACGTCAAGGGGCGAGTGAAGACCAGCTTCCACGGCTCCCCGTACGCCAATCACAACCCGGCGGTCCTGCCGGACGTCGCGCAGCTCGCGCCGACGGCCGCGGCGGTCGCCGCCCGGCAGGCCAGGGTCACCGAGCTTCAGCGCACCCTGGCGCTGCCGCGCTTCGGGAGCAACTCGGTGATCGTGTCGAGCCGGCTGGCCAAGAACCACAAGCCGATGCTCTACGGCGGGCCGCAGACCGGCTGGGCGGTGCCCGGGTTCTTCTGGGAGGTCGAGCTGCACAGCCCCGCGCGCGACCAGCGCGGGGTGATGGTCCCGGCCATCCCGCTGATCGTGATCGGCCGCAACGCGCACGCCGCCTGGACCGTGACCTCCGCCCTGGACGCGAACTCCGACACGTTCGTCGAGCAGCTCGACCCGTCGAACAGCACCTACCGGCACAACGGGCAGACGATGACGGTGCAGAAGCACCAGGTGACGATCCACTGCAACAACCCGCCGACCACCGCGACGCCCCTGCTGGCCGGACAGACTCCCACGCCGTGCCCCGCGCAGGACCGGACGCTGAACGTCTACCGCACCGTCCACGGACCCGCGATCGCCGACCCGGACACGGGCCATCACCTCTACACGCGCCAGTCGGTGGTCGACGGCCGACTGCTCAAGTCGCTCACGACGTGGGACACGGTGGGGCGCCAGTCGACCGTGGGCGGCTTCGGCTCCACGCTCTCCGGCATGTCGCTGGGCTTCAACTTCCTCTACGCGGGCGACGACGGGCACACCGGCTACTGGCACACCGGCGCCTACCCGATCCGCCCGGCCAACGCCGACCCAACCCTCCCGCTGCCCGGCGACGGCCGCTACGACTGGCGCGGCCTGGAGAGCTGGAAGGCCCACCCGCACGTGATCGACCCGAAGAGCGGCTACCTCGTCAACTGGAACAACAAGCCGTCCGTCGGCTGGTGGTCCAAGAACCTGGGGACCGGCGGCGAGGGCGGCATCTGGGGCCACCACTGGGAGTCGGAGCCGCTGGCCAAGGCGGTGCGCCGCCGGGTGCCCCTCACCTTCAACAGCCTGGGGCAGGTCCCGCGCGACGTCGCCTACATCGACAACCCCGCGCGCGTGTTCCTGCCCTCCCTGCGCAAGGCGCTGCGCAAGACCAAGGCGCCGCAGCTGGTCACGATGCGCGGCTTCCTGCGCAAGTGGAACGGGCGCCGCGACGTGGTGGACGGCAACGGGCACTACGGCACGCCCGCCGTCGTGTTCTTCGACCGCTTCGTCGAGAAGCTGATGCGCGACACCCAGCAGCCGGTGCTTGGCGCCGACTGGGCGGCCAACTCGGGCCTGGACTGCCTCACCTGCCACCTGCGGTCGGTGGACAACCTCGGCTCGCCGACCTACAAGTTCGAGATCGCGGGCCTGCAGCTGGTGTCCGCGGCGCTCAAGCGGCAGACCCGCTACCGCTGGGTGCGCAAGCCCAAGGCCCTGTTCCTGCGCGCCGCGGGCGACGCCGCCGCGGAGCTCACCGCCGAGCAGGGGGCCGATCCGTCGAAGTGGAACGAGCCCGTGGACACCGGCGAGTTCTCCGCCCAGGGCGCGATCTCGGTCAAGCCGCTCGTGCCGCTGCCCAACCGCGGCTCGTACGGCCAGGTCATCGAGGCGGCGCCGGCGCCGTGATCCGCGGCCTGCGCAAGCTGCCCCTCGCGGCGGTCGCCATCGCGGCCGTGCTCGCCCCGGCAACGTCCTCCGCGGCACCGGTCCAGTTCGCCAAGCCGGTGTTCGTCGACGGTCAGCTGGCCGGCGGCGAGCCGCTCGTCATCGCCGACAACGTGCACCACACGCTGATCTACACGGCGCACGAGGGCACGACCCACCTCTACCGCAACGGCATCACCTACCCGGCCGACTTCGTGGCCAACTACCGCAACCAGGTGAACATCTGGGTCTCGAAGGACAACGGCAGGACCTGGCAGCGCGACAACTTCGACGGCACCGGCTTCGCGACCATCCCGACCCAGAACACGGGGTTCAGCGACCCGGACCTGACCCAGGACGAGGGCGGGCGCGTCTACAACACGGGCATCGACCTGGCCAACGACGCGCTCTTCTCCACCCAGGACGGCGGCTACGCGTGGGACCGCGGCACGATCCAGTGCCACGACGGCGACCGGCCGTGGCTGGCGGGCGGCAGGAAGGACGAGGTGTTCCTGGCCACCAACACCCAGGAGGGCACGATCAGCCACCAGATCTTCCAGAGCACCGACGGCGGCAACACGTGCGCGGCCACGGGGATCCCCAACGGCGGCAACCTGCCGGACGGCACGAGCTACTCCGGCACCGGCAAGCTCTACTACGACCACCACAAGGGCAAGCTGGTCGAGCCCGTGGTGTTCAGCAAGGGCACCGACACCGTCGGCGTCGGCGCGGCCACCTGGAGCCGCGGGCAGGCCGCGTTCGACAAGCCGGTGATGGCCGCGAAGACCACGATGTTCGCGCACTGGCCCGCGATGGCCATCGACTCGGCCGACAACCTCTACCTCGTCTGGGACACGGACCCGCGGGCGGCCAACACCACCGGCGGCTGCGGCGGCGCGAAGACCGAGCTGCCCAACTCGATCCAGATGTCGGTCTCCCGCGACTTCGGCAAGACGTGGTCGGCGCCGCTCGACGTGGCCAAGCCGGCGGGCCAGAAGGTCTACTGGCCGTGGATCGCCGCGGGCAACGCCGGCAAGGTCTCCGTGGTCTGGTACCAGGCCGACAAGGTCGTTGACCTGGACTGCACCGCCGCAAAGACGTCGCTCTACGAGGCCACGATCCTCGACGCGACCAGCGCGCACCCCACCCCGCAGGTCGTCAACGCCGCAGGGCGCGTGATCCACACGAACTTCGTCTGCC
>JAXDIC010000409.1:0-2998 GCA_034664185.1 Thermoleophilaceae bacterium | reverse complement strand
GGTTCCTCGTCACGTCGGACGTGGGGACCTGGAGGACGATCGAGTTGACGTTGTAGCCCGCCAGGTCGTCCTTGCCGCCGCCCTGGTTGCCCGTGCCCGATCGGAAGTTGATCGAGTCGAACGTGGTACCCAGGTCGACGAAGAACGGATCGTCGCGCTGGCCGGCGAACACCTTGCCGCCGCCCGAGAGCGCTGTCACGCCCTGCGCCGCCAGCGAGCCGTAGTCGGGCATCGTCTTCGGCCCGATGTTGGCCGGCACGGTGGGCACGCCGCGGGCCAGGGTCCTGCTGTGCGTGACCTTGCCCTTCCTGTTCAGCTGCTCGCGCACCAGCGTGTAGGTCTGCCGCACGTTCAGGTGCGGATCGGTCAGCGAGTGCACCTCGGGCGTCGCGAACGCGAACGAGTTCTTGTTCACGATCTTCGTCTTGAACTGGAACTCGTAGCGGATGTCCTTCCGCCCGTCGCCCGTGTTGTCGACGTTGATGTAGTAGTGCGCCTTCGGGTCGAAGTTGTAGAAGTTCGGCCCGCCAGCCGGATCCTCGAACGGGATCCAGTTGGCCACGACCGTCAGCGCGTTCGGAGCGTCGACCGCCTTGAACGCGTAGACGTCGGTGTCGTCTGCTGTGGGGTCCTTCGCGGTGTTGGGCGCTTCGCGGTGACTCGAGCCCGAGCTGAGCGACACCGCGATGGCTCCGGCCACCAGGGCCGCGAGCACCGCGAGGATGGAGAGCTTCTTCACTGCTGCTCCTTCGGTTGGACGGTTCGTGGGCCAGGACGAACGACCCACCCTCTTGCCCGTCCATTCGCGCGACCCGCCTTGGCGGATCAGCGCCAGCTAGCGAATCTCCAGCTCCCGGTCGACCGCGCTGGCCAGCAGGTCCGCGTTGCGCCGCGCCGACCACACGGCCACCGCGGCCGCGGGCGACGAGGCCTGGGCCTCCACCGTCACGTGCCCGTCGTCCGCGCGGACCCCCACGCTTCGCACGCTGCCGTCGCGGCTGCGCTCGAGCTGCTCGGCCAGCCTGACGATGCCCGAGAGCAGCGCCAGCCGCCGTTCGTCGCTCTTCTTGGCCAGTACGCCGAGCTCGCTGGCGTCGGGGTTGCCCTTGCGGTGGTAGCGGGCGATCAGCCCGATCAGCTCGACCTCGCGGGGGGTGAAGCCTGGGAGGCCGGCGCTGCGGATCAGGTAGCGCGAGTGCTTGTGGTGGTCGTCGTAGTCCACGACGGTGCCGATGTCGTGCAGCATGCACGCACTCCAGAGCAGCTCGCGGTCGGTGGCGTCGCCGTCGTGCAGGCCCGCCGCGGCCAGCCCGTCGAACAGCTCCAGCGACAGGTCGGCCACGTGGCGCGGGTGTCGCAGGTCGAGCTGGTAGCGGTTGGCCAGGTTCTCCACGGACGCGCGCCGCACGTCGGGGAACAGCGGCGGGTCGGCACCGGCCAGGAAGCGCTGGAGGAACACTCCGTCGCGCAGGCCCGCCTCCGTGACCTCGAGCTCCTTGAAGCCGCCGGCCTCCATCAATGCGGCCAGCACCGCCGCGCCGCCCAGGATCACGTCGCCGCGGTCGGGCTTGATGCCGGGCACCCGGCCGCGCTTGGCCGGGGGCATCGACGCCAGCTCCTCGATCAGCTCCTCCAGCGCGTCGCGCGAGAGCAGGTAGCCCTGAGCGTCCGGATGGTCCAGGCCCGCGTGCTTCTCGGCCGCGGCGGCCAGGTTGCGGATGGTGCCGCCGATGCCCACCAGGCGATCGCCGTTGTCGGTGCCGAACCAGTCCGCCTCCGAGACCTGCGCCGCGACGTGCTTGCGCAGCGCCTTGAGCGCCTTGCCGCCGGCCTCGTCGCCGGGCAGGAACCGCTCGCTGACCCGCACGGCGCCCAGCGGCCACGAGGCGTCGTCCGCCAGCCGGCGGTCCGCCAGGCGCATGACCTGCACGCTGCCGCCTCCGATGTCCACGCCGAACCCGTTGGACAGCGTGGTGGAGTTGGCGATGGCCAGGTAGCCGTAGTGCGCCTCCTCGTGGGTGGACGCCACCCGCACGGGCACCGACGTGCGCGCGGCGATCTGTTCCAGCAGCTGGTCGCGGTTTGGTGCGTCGCGGATGGCGCTGGTGGCCACCGCCTCGATCTGGCTCACCGAAGTGGCGCGACAGAAGGCGTCGAATACCTCGACCGTGCGCAGCGCGCGCTCCATCGGCTCCTGCCGCAGCCGCCCGTCGTCGCCGATCCCCTGGCTGATTCGCACGGCCTCGCGAATCTCGTCCGCGTGCTGCCACCAGCGACCCGGCTCGTACGCGTACACGACCAGGCGGAACGAGTTCGATCCGAGGTCGATCACCGCGAGCCGCTCCACACGGCCATCATGGCCGCCGCACCCGCCGGAAAGGGCGGGTGCGAGGGCCGCGAGCGCTACGGCGCGATCAGTGCGGCGAAGATCGCGTGGTCGAACGAGTCGACCGCGAACTCGTCTCCGGCATCCGCTTGGCGGAACGACTCCACCGGCGCCTCGTCGTCAGCGCCGGCCGCGTATGCCATAAGCGGCGAGGTCACGCCGATCTCGTGGACGATGTCTTCGAGCCCCTGCGTCGTCGGGTCCATCGTGGTCCTCCGTCGTCGGGTTCTCGGTCGGGACAAACGTTACTCCGCCGCGTAACCGCGACGTAAATCTTGCGGGACGAGGCTCAGGCGGCTTTGCGCGACCAGGCCTGCGGCCGAGTGCGGCGGATGTCGCGCAACCGGATCCAACGCGCGCGCTTCAGCTCGTACTCGGGCGGAAGCCCTCCCGCGGACCTGGCGGCGGCGTCGATCAGGTCGACCGCGCCCTGGTAGTTCCACCAGCGCGCGTCGGCCTCCGCCAGCAGCAGCATCACCTCGAGCGCGGCCCTTCGGCTCTCGCTCAACTCGTACACGAGCCGAATCGTCGCCGAAGGCGCGCCGTCTCCCGTTGCGATCGTGTCGATTTTCCGTGAAGACGCTGTTACGCCGGCGACGGCGGCGCCAGCTC
>JAXDIC010000154.1:0-12093 GCA_034664185.1 Thermoleophilaceae bacterium | reverse complement strand
GGCCTCGATTACTACACGCGCACGGTCTTCGAGTTCGAGAGCAGCGCGCTCGGCGCGCAGAGTGCGCTGGGGGGCGGCGGCCGCTACGACCGGCTCGTGGAGCGGCTGGGCGGGCCGCCCACGCCCGGCGTCGGCTGGGCCGCGGGCGTCGAGCGGATCCTGCTGGCGGCGGGCGATCAGGACGCGCAGCAGCGTCGCGGCACCGCTGAGGCCGCTGCCTCGAAGGGAGGGCAGCAGCGCCGCGGCGTGTACGTGGCGCTGGCGGAGCCGGAGCGCATCCACGAGGGCTTTGCGCTGACGCGCGAGCTGCGCGCACGCGACGTCATCGCCAACATCGAGCAGGCGGGCCGCTCGCTCAAGGGTCAGCTCAAGCACGCCGACCGGGTCGGCGCGAAGTACGTCGTCATCCTCGGCGACGGGATCGAGATCAAGGACATGGCCACCGGGCAGCAGGTGACCGCCGCCTCCGTGAAGGAGGCGCTCGACGTGGTCACTGCCGAGCGACCGTGATCGCGCCGCGCGCCAACCGCTACCGCACGGCCTGGGCCGGCGACCTCCGCGCCGGCGACGTCGGGAGTGACGTGCGCGTGGCCGGCTGGGTCCACCGCCGGCGCGACCACGGCGGGCTGATCTTCATCGACCTTCGGGACCGCAGCGGGCTTCTCCAGCTGGTCTTCCACCCCGACAAGGCGCCGGAGGCTCACGCCGCGGCGCACGCCCTTCGAGGCGAGGACGTGATCTCGGTCGCGGGCGTGCTGGTGCGCCGCGAGGAGGGCAACGTCAATCCCAACCTGCCGACGGGCGAGATCGAGCTGGGCGTCGGCCAGCTCGAGGTGCTGGCGGACGCCGAGACCCCTCCGTTCCAGGTCGACGACGAGGGGGACGTGGAGGAGGTCACCCGCCTGCGCTACCGCTACCTGGACCTGCGGCGCGAGCGGATGCAGCGGAGCATCGCGCTGCGGCACGCCGTCGCGCAGGCCATTCGCGCGCACCTGAACGCGGCCGACTTCCTCGAGATCGAGACGCCCATGCTCACGCGCTCCACCCCCGAGGGCGCACGCGACTTCATCGTGCCCAGCCGGCTGCAGCGCGGCTCGTGGTACGCGCTGCCGCAGTCCCCCCAGCTCTTCAAGCAGCTCTACATGGTCGGCGGCCTCGAGCGCTACTACCAGATCGTCCGCTGCTTCCGCGACGAGGACCTGCGGGCCGACCGCCAGCCCGAGTTCACCCAGCTCGACATCGAGATGTCGTTCGTCGAGGAGGACGACGTCATGGAGATGGTCGACGCGCTGCTCCAGTCCGTGCTGGCGGTGGCCGGGATCGAGATCGAGCTTCCGCTGGATCGCATCAGCTACGACGACGCCATGCTGCGCTATGGCAGCGACAAGCCCGACCGCCGCCCCGGGATGGAGATCCACGACCTCGGCCACGCGTTCGCGGGATCCGAGTTCAAGGTGTTCGCCGGCGCTCTGGCCGGAGACGGGGTGGTGCGCGGCCTGCGCACCGGCGGCGAGTTCCCGCGCAGTCGACTGGACCAGCTGACCGAGCAGGCTAAGGCGCTGGGCGCGAAGGGGCTCGTGTGGGCGACGATCGAGGCGGGCGGCGAGTGGCGCTCGCCGATCGCCAAGTTTCTGAAGCCGGAGGAGATGGGCGGCGCGGCGCAGGCTCTGGGCGCCAGCGAGGGCGACACGATCTTCGCCGTGGCCGACAGCTCCGAGGTGGCGGCGCGCGTGTTGGGCACGATCCGGCTCGAGCTGGCGGGTCCACAGCAGGGACACGACCTCTTCTGGGTCGTCGACTTCCCGATGTTCGAGCGCGACGAGGTCGGGGGGCTGACCCCGCTCCACCACCCGTTCACGTCGCCGGCCGGCGACCTGAGCGCCGACCCCATCGCCTGGCGCAGCCGTGCGTACGACGTGGTGATGGACGGCTGGGAGCTGGGAGGGGGGTCGATCCGCATCAGCCGCACCGATGTGCAGGAGCGCGTCTTCGAGGTGCTGGGGCTGTCCCCCGAGCAGGCGCGCGAGCGCTTCGGCTTCCTGCTCGAGGCGTTCCGCTACGGCGCGCCTCCGCACGGCGGGATCGCCTTCGGATTCGACCGCATCGTGGCGCTGCTCGGCGGGCACGACAACATCCGCGAGGTCATCCCCTTCCCCAAGACGGCCAGCGGTGTGGATCCGCTCACCGGGGCCCCCGCCCCGGCCGACCCGGAGCAGCTTCGCGAGCTCGGAATATCGGTCCAGGCACCGCCCAGAGTGCCGTAGCCGGTGCTAGCGTTCCCACCGGCCCTCGCTTGCCCGCCAGTCGCCACTTCGTTGAGCCAACACCACGGGAAAGGGAGTCCGCCTCGGGGTGGGTCGTGGCCCACTTCGGAGGACACCCGAGCTTGCTAAAGCAGGTTCAACTCCCCGGCGACAGCGCCAAGTTGGGGCCATCTCACTAATCTGACGCGCACGCCTGCCGCCCCAACCGGGGCTCGTCGTATGGAACTCGCCGCCGGACTCATGCTCTCTCCCCTGGAGGACCACCTCGAGGCACCCCGAGGACGCGGCCGCCTGGCCGGAGCCACCCACGCGGGAACCGCCGGCGGAGCGGTGTGCGGCGACACCGTCCGCATCGCGGTCGAGGTCGCCGGGGATCGCGTGCGCGAGGCCGGGTTCGACGCCGGCGGGTGCGCTGCCGCACGCGCCGCGGGCAGCGCCGTGGTCGAGCTGGTTCGCGGCGCCTCCCTGCTCGATGCCACGCGTATCACGCCGGCCGACATCGCCACCGCGCTCGGGGGTCTGTCGCCCGAGCGGATGCACGCCGCGGAGCTGGCCGCCGACGCCCTCCACGGCGCCATCGGAGCGGCGTGCGGCGACGGCGCCGCGCGGCTCGCGCCCAGGCCCCGGCGCACGCTGGTGGCCATGAGCGGCGGCGTGGACAGCGCGGTGGCCGCGCAGCTGGCCCTCGACCGGGGCGACGACGTGGTGGCGGTCACGCTGGAGCTGTGGTCGGACCCCGCCGGCGACGGCACGCTCAGCTGCTGCTCGCCCCAGGCGGTGGTGGCGGCGCGAGCGCTGGCCCATCGCATGGGCCTGCCGCACGTCACGCTCGACCTCCGGCCCGATTTCCGCCGCGGCGTGGTCGACGACTTCGTGACCCAGCACGCCGAGGGGAACACCCCCAACCCCTGTGTGCGCTGCAACGGGCTGGTGCGTTTCGACGCGATGCTTGCGCTGGCCGACCGGCTGGGTGCCGCGCGCCTCTCCACGGGCCACTACGCGCGGATCGCGCGTGACGGCTCCGGTCCGCTCGTCCGCCGCGCCGTCGACCCGGACAAGGACCAGTCGTACATGCTGGCGCGCGTGCGCCCAGCCCTTCTCGACAGGCTGGAGTTCCCGCTGGGCGAGCTGGCCAAGCCGCACGTCCGCGAGCTGGCCCGGCGCGCCGCGCTGCCCGTGGCCGACAAGCGCGAGAGCCAGGACCTCTGCTTTCTCGCCGGCACCACGGGCGCGGCGTTCCTCCGCCGCCACGGCGGCCGTCGCTCGCGCGGCGGAGAGATCGTCGACGTCGCGGGCCGGGTGCTGGGCAGGCACGACGGCCAGCACCTGTTCACGGTCGGCCAGCGGCGCGGCCTCCGCGTGTCCGGCGCCGAGCCGCTCTACGTGCTGCGCAAGGACCCGGCGTCCGAGCGCGTGGTCGTGGGCCCGCGCGCCGCGTTGACCCGCAGCCTGGTGGAGGTCGGAGGGGCGACCTTGTACCGACACGCGTCCGAGGTGGACCAGGTCAAGCTGCGCTACCGCTCCGCGCCCGTTCCGTGCCGCGTGGCGGACGACCCTCCCGCCGGCCGCCACCGACGTCTGACGATCGAGCTGGGGCGCCCCGTCGAGGGCATCGCGCCCGGACAGGTTGCCTGCTTCATGCGCGGGGACGTCGTGCTGGGATTCGCCACCATCCGAGCCGGGACGCCAGGCGAGCGCGCGTTCCCGACGACCAAGGAGGAGCCCGTTGCCGTCTGACCGCATCGAACTGATCGCCCCGGTGGGCCGAGCATGGGAGGCCGTCATCCGGATGGTGCTGGGCGGCATCGCCGACAGGATCGACCTCGGCTTCGACCAGCTCGACGACCTGCAGCTGGCGGTCGAGCGCCTGCTGGCCGAGGGCGATCCGCAGAACCCCGTCACGCTCTCGTTCGAGATCCACGAGAGCGGCGTGCGCACGCGCGTCGGCCCGCTGCGCGACGCGGCCCTGGCCGAGGCGCTGCAGGGGCCGGAGCCGCCGCCGGGCGAGCTGACGCTGCCGCGGATCCTCTCCACGGTCGTCGACTCGTACGGCGTCGAGGAGGTGGCCGACGGTCATTTGGTGGTCCGACTCGAAAAGCAGGTGCCCAGGCATTGACGGAGGTGACGCAGTCCGGCGATACCGACCGCGATCTCCTTCGTCGCTACCACGAGGGGGGCGACGCGTCCGCGCGCGAGATCCTGGTGGAGCGTCATCTCCCGCTCGTCCGCTCGCTGGCGCGCCGGTACGCCGGTCGCGGGGAGGCGCTCGAGGACATCGAGCAGGTGGGAGCCATCGGCCTGATCAAGGCCATCGACCGCTACGAGCTGTCGCGCGAGGTGGCGCTCACCACATACGCGACCCCCAACGTGGTGGGCGAGATCAAGCGTCACTTCCGCGACAAGGGCTGGGCCATCCGGGTGCCGCGCGCGCTTCAGGAGCTGAACGGCAAGATGGGCCCGACCATCGAGCGCCTGACCTCGAGGCTCGGGCGCTCGCCCAGCATCGCCGAGATCGCCGCCGAGTTCGACACGTCGACCGAGCAGGTGCTCGAGGCGCTCGAAGCGGGATCTGCCTACGCCCCGCTGTCGCTGTCGGTCGGGCCGTCCGGTGAGGACGAGCTGGATCCGATGGAGACGATCGGGACCGACGACGAGGAGTTCGACCGCAGCGAGGACCGCGCCTCGCTCGAGCCCGCCCTCGCCGCGCTGCCCGAGCGCGAGCGCGAGATCCTGCGCATGCGCTTCGAGGACGGCCTCACGCAGACGCAGATCGCCGAGCGCGTGGGCATATCCCAGATGCACGTCTCGCGCCTGATCCGCCGCTCGCTGGAGCGGATGCGCACCCAGCTGGGCTGACCGAGCGGTCAGGACCGCGGCGTCTGCCACGCCGCCGCGAGGTGTAACTTCCTCGCCGTCGAACCTGCCGTTCGATGTCGCGCAGACGCAGGGAGGCTCTCTGACCGGATCCGTCGACTTTGTTCGTGAGGCGCCGGGTGACCAAGGTTCGGCCTTTCTAGAGGCCCAGCCCGACATCGCCGCGCGGTCGCCGCTGCAGCTCTTCTGGCGGCGCCTGAAGGGCGACCGCGTGGCACTTGTCTCCGCGGGCTTCATCGTGTTCCTGGTCCTGATCGCGATCTTCGCGCCGCTCGTCGTCGACCTGGTCGGGGCACGCCCGCCCAACCAGCAGTCGACCAAGTTCTTCTCACTCGGAAAGGTGGGAGTGCCGTCGCCCACGGGACCCAGCTCGCGCAACCTCTTCGGTGTCGACCAGGCGGGCAGGGACGTGTTCAGCCGGGTGGTGTACGGGGCGCGCGTCTCGCTCGAGATCGCTCTGATCGCCAGCGGCCTTTCGGTGCTGATCGGCCTGGCGGTCGGGCTTGTTGCCGGTTTCTACCGCGGTTGGGTGGACACCGTCCTCTCGCGCCTCATCGACGTGATGCTCGCGTTCCCGATCCTGCTCCTCGCGCTCGGCGTGGCCTCCGCCTGCTCGCTCGGCAAGGGCTGCCTCGGCGGGCTGGTGCAGCCTGGCGTCGGCGTCGTGATCTTCGTGATCGCGTTCGTCAATTGGACATACATCGCCCGCATCATCCGCGGCCAGGTGTTGTCGCTGCGCGAGAAGGAGTTCGTGGAGGCGGCGCGCTCGCTCGGCGCCTCTGACCGCCGGATCATGTTCAGGGAGATCCTGCCGAACCTCGTGGCGCCGCTCATCGTCTACACGACGCTGATCATCCCCCAGAACATCCTCTTCGAGGCGGCGCTGTCGTTCCTCGGCGTCGGCGTTCAGCCGCCCGACCCGAGCTGGGGCAAGATGCTGGCTGAGGCCACCGATAACTTCGACACCGCGTGGTGGTACATGACGTTCCCGGGCGTCGCCCTGCTGCTGACCGTACTCGCGTTCAATCTTCTCGGCGATGGCCTTCAGGACGCCATCAATCCGAAGGCGGCCAAGTCGTGACCGAGAGGGAGGGACGGATCGATGGTGAATGAGGCTGTGCAACCCAGCGAAAGGATCCGGATGAGCAAGCTTCGCGCGGCAATGTGGCTCGCGCTGGTGGCGGCGATCGCCCTGGCGCTGATCGGCTGTGGCAGCAGCACCAAGAAGGGCGGAACGCTGACGGTGCTGTCGCAAGGCGACATCGATCTGCTCGATCCCGGCTATCACTACTTCGTGTACGACGTCCAGGTGCTCGACCAAACCACTCAGCGAGCCCTGTACGGCTGGAAGCCAAGCGAGCGCAAGCCGACACCCGACTTCGCCTCGTCTCTGCCGCGCATCTCCGATGGCGGCAAGACGATCACGATCCCCCTCAAGAGCGGGATCCGCTTCAGCCCTCCCGTGAACCGCGAGGCCACGTCGGCCGACGTGAAGTACGCGATGGAGCGCACCTTCCTTCCCCAGGTTCAGAACCAGTATTCGGCGGTCTACTACGGCAGCATCGTGGGCGTGGCCGCCTTCACGAGTGGGAAGGCCAAGGAGATCTCGGGGATCCAGGCTCCCAACCCCCACACGCTGGTCATCAAGACGACCAAGCCGGTCGGCGTGCTCACCACCATCAACGCGCTCACGGAGCCCGGCACCGCGCCGGTCCCGAAGGAGTACGCCCAGAGGTACGACGCGGGCAAGACCTCGACGTACGGGCAGCACGTCGTCGGGACTGGCCCGTACATGCTTCCGAACGACAAGAGCGGGAAGATCACGGCAGCCGGGTACCAGGCGAACAAGAAGATCGTTCTCGTCCGCAACCCGAACTGGGACAAGTCGAAGGACTACCGGCCGGCGTACGTGAACCGGATCGAGGTCCTGGCGGGCAACGACCTCACGGTCGCGTCACGCAGGATCCTGCAAGGGCGCAACCTGGTCAACGGCGACTTCGCCGCCCTGCCGGTGCCGGTGTTCAAGCAGGCGCTGGAGCGTTACCCGAAGCAGGTCTCGATCATCCCCGGCGACTCCTTCCGGTGGATCTCGCTGAACACGGCGGTCAAGCCGCTCGACAACATCAACCTGCGGAAGGCGATCAACGCCGTCATCGACAGGAACGCGTTGATTCTCACCCGAGGCGGTCCCAAGGTCGGGCAACCGGCGTACCACTACATCTCGCCGTTCATGCCGGGCTTCCAGGAGGCAGGCGGCAACGCTTCGACCTACGACTACCTCAAGAACCCGAACGGCGACCTCGCTCTGGCGCAGCAGTACATGAAGAAGGCTGGCTATCCCAGCGGGAAGTACACCGGCCCCGCGCTGCTCATGATCGGGGACAACTCGTCTCCGGCCAAGGACACGGGTGAGGCGATCCAGTCGCAGCTGCAGAAGCTGGGGATCAAGCTCAACTACAGACAGGTTCCGCACGAGGTGGCCAACACGAAGTTCTGCTTCGTGCCCAAGCAGAAGGTCGCGATCTGCCCGAACGAGGGGTGGGCCAAGGACTTCTACGACTCACAGAGCCTGATAGACCCGCTGTTCAACGGGAAGGCCCTCAACCCGGACAGCACCGTCAACACGACGGGGCTGAACGACCCGAAGCTGAACAAGGCCATGGACAGCGCGGAGTTCATCGCGGATCCAACCGCGCGGGCAAAGGCGTGGGGTCAGCTCGACCGCGAGGTGACCGGTACCGCGGTGGGCGTGCCGTGGATCTGGGACAACAACGTGAACATCCGCTCCAGCAACGTCAACGGGGTCGTCCACGTCGAGAACGGAAGCTGGGACCTCACGTTCACCTCGATCAAGTAGCCGGCCGGAGAGCCGTGAGGGAGGCGAGCCCGGTGGCCGCATTTGAGGCGGCGGTCACCGGGGGGACGACATGATCCGCTACATCGTCCGGCGGCTGTTGTGGGTGGTCGTGCTGCTGTTCGCGGTCAGCGCGATCACCTTCGTCATCTTCTACGCGTTCCCCTCAGCCGACCCGGCGGTGCTGCGGGCCGGCAAGGCGCCCAACCCCGGGCAGATCGAGCAGATCCGGAAGCAGCTCGGGCTCGACCAGCCGATCTACACGCAGTACTGGCGCTACATGAAGGGCCTGGTCCTGCACTTCGACCTCGGCCACAGCTACCAGAACGACGTGCCGGTCAAGCAGGAGATCTTCGACCGCCTTCCGGCCACCATCTCACTCACGGCCGGGGCGGCCGTGCTCTGGCTGATCAGCGGCATCGCCGTCGGCACGATCTCGGCGATAAGGCGGGGAACGCTGATCGACCGCCTCGCCATGGGCGGAGCGCTGGTGGCCATCTCGGCACCGGTGTTCTGGCTCGGCCTGGTGGCGCTCTACTTCTTCGCCCAGGACATCGGGAAGATCCACCTGTTCCCGGGGGCGGGCAGCTACACGCCGATCAGTGAGGATCCGTCCAAGTGGTTCACGTCGCTGATCCTGCCCTGGATCGTGCTGGCGGCGAGCTTCGCCGCGTTCTACGCGCGGCTCCTGCGAGCCAACCTCATCGACGTGATGTCCGAGGACTACATCCGCACGGCGCGGGCGAAGGGCCTGACCGAACGGCGGGTCGTGCTTCGTCACGGCATCAGGAGCGCGATCACCCCGATCGTCACCGCGGCGGGGCTCGACATCGGCATCCTGCTGGGCGGCGCGATCCTCACCGAGGCGGTCTTCAACATCCCGGGCATCGGGCGCCTGGCGTACGACTCGATCCGCGACAGCGACCTCCCGATGATCCAGGGGACGGTCCTGTTCGGGGCGTTCTTCATCGTGCTCGCCAACCTCGTGGTGGACGTGCTGTACGCCTTCCTCGACCCGCGCGTCAGGTACAGCTAGATGGCGGACGCACCTCTGCTGGAGGTCACCGACCTGCGCGTGCAGTTCGACACGCCCGACGGCGTGGTCAAGGCCGTGGACGGCGTGTCCTATTCCGTGGAGCGCGGCCGCGCGCTCGGCATCGTCGGCGAGTCGGGGTCCGGCAAGAGCGTGTCCAGCCTCAGCGTCCTCGGCCTCACCCGGCTGTACGGCGGGCGGGTGACCGGGCGGATCGCCTTCGAGGGCCGCGACCTGGTCACGGCGTCCGACGAGGAGATGAGAAGGATCCGTGGCGACGACATCGCGATGATCTTCCAGGACCCGCTGTCGTCCCTGCACCCGTTCTACAAGGTCGGCTACCAGCTCGCCGAGGCGGTGCTCGCCCATCGGGACGTGTCCAAGGCTGCCGCCAGGAACCGGGCCGTGGAGCTGCTGGACCTGGTGGACATCCCGGAGCCACGCGAGCGCGCCGAGATGTACCCGCACGAGTTCTCGGGCGGCATGCGCCAGCGCGCGATGATCGCGATGGCGCTGGCCAACGATCCCAAGCTCCTGATCGCCGACGAGCCGACCACTGCGCTCGACGTCACAGTGCAGGCGCAGATCCTGGAGCTCATCCGCCGGCTCCAGCGCGAGCTCGGCATGGCGGTGGTCGTGATCACGCACGACCTGGGGGTTATCGCGGAGACGGTCGACCGAGTCGGCGTGATGTACGCGGGACGGATCGTCGAGCGCGCCACCACCGAGACGATCTTCCGCGCGCCCGAGCACCCGTACACCTGGGGCCTCCTCAAGTCGATCCCACGCCTGGACGTGCCGCGGGGCGAGCCGCTCGTGCCGATCCCCGGCCGCCCGCCCAGCCTGATCAACCCTCCCAGCGGCTGCCACTTCCATCCGCGCTGCCCCTACGTGCGCGACGCGCATCGCAGGGAGGACCCGCGGCTCGAGCCGGTGCCGGGCGATCCCGGCCACCAGGTGGCCTGCCTCCTGCCGGCGCAGAAGCGACGCCTGCTGTGGGCGCAGCTCCAGGCGGGCGCGGAGCCCGAGCAGGCGCGGGCGCGCGTCGAGCTGGAGGGCCCGGTGTGAGCGAGAACCTGCTCGAGGTCCGCAACCTCGTCAAGCACTTCCCGATCACCCGCGGGATCGTGTTCCAGAGGACGGTCGGCGCCGTGCACGCGGTCGAGGACGTGTCGTTCGACGTGCGCCGCGGCGAGTCGCTGGGGATCGTGGGGGAGACGGGCTGCGGGAAGAGCACCACCGCGCGACTCATCATGCGCCTGCTCGACCCGACGTCGGGGACCGTCGAGTTCGACGGGCGCGACGTGACGGCGGTGAAGCACGGAGACCTGAAGCCGCTCCGGCGCGAGATGCAGATGATCTTCCAGGACCCCTACTCGTCGCTCAACCCGCGCAAGTCGGTCGGCAGCATCATCGGTGAGCCGTTCGCCATCCACGGGCTGGAGTCCGGCGACCAGCGCCGGCGCTCGGTGCAGGCGCTCATGGAGCAGGTCGGGCTCAACCCCGAGCACTACAACCGCTTCCCACACGAGTTCTCGGGCGGGCAGCGGCAGCGCATCGGGGTCGCGCGCGCGCTGGCGCTCAAGCCGAAGCTGATCATCGCGGACGAGCCCGTGTCGGCGCTGGACGTCTCCATCCAGGCGCAGATCCTCAACCTGCTGCGCGACCTCCAGCGCAACTTCGACATCACGCTGATCTTCATCGCGCACGACCTGTCCGTCGTCCGCCACATGTGCGACAGGGTGGCCGTGATGTACCTGGGCAAGATCGTCGAGCTGGCGGACTCGGACGCGCTGTTCGCGCATCCCCGTCATCCCTACACGGGCGCGCTCCTGTCCGCGGTTCCGGTGCCCGACCCCGGCGGTGCGGGACGCCGGCGACGTCAGATCCTGGCGGGCGACGTGCCCAGCCCCACCCACCCGCCGCCAGCCTGCCGGTTCCACACGCGTTGTCCGAAATGCCAGGAGATCTGCTCGCGCGACGAGCCCCCGCTGGAGGCCAAGGCCGGCGGCAATCTGGCGGCCTGCCACTTCCCGCTCACGGACGCCGAGGTCGACGAGCGCGTGCCCGGGGGATCGGCAATCCGCGCCGCGCACTGAGAACCCCGATTTCCTTCGGCTTTGCACGGATTTATTCACTCAAATGGGGGAGTTGACAGCGCAAGGTGCCCACGCATAGGGTGGGCCTCGCATAGGAACGGCCCGGCAACCCGTGCATTACGAACGGCGTCCGGGTTAGGCCTCGAAAAGGGAGAACCTGATGGCCCCTGGAAGGCGCTAAAAGGTCAGGGAATGGGCGGGGGCGAATCTCCGGAGACGGCCCCGCCCGACTCCCGCCCCAGGGGCGGGTCCATCAAGAGGTCGGTCGAGGTAGACGCGGGAGATCCGATGCGGCGGGAAGAGGGATGCGGGCGGCGCGCAAGCTGCTGAGCAGCGAGCCCCGAGGGCGGCTCTTCCTAGCCACGTATGCGCAGTCGTCGCTCGGCAACGGCGCGGGCTACGTCGCGCTCGTCGTGCTCGCCTACGAGCGGCGTCACTCGCCGTGGGCGATCGCCATCGTGCTGATGGCCGACTTCCTTCCGGCCATGATCTTCGGCCCCGTGCTCGGAGCCGCGGCGGATCGCTGGTCGCGTCGCTGGTGCGCGGTGGCCGCGGACCTCGTGCGGGCTGTCGCCTTCGTCGGCATCGCGTTCGTCGGTGGCATCGGCTCCACCATCGCCCTGGCTCTGCTCGCCGGCGTTGGTGCGGCGATGTTCACCCCCGCGGCGCTCGCGGCCATCCCGGATCTGGTCGAGGAGGAAAACCTGCCCGCCGCCACGTCACTGTTCGGCGGGATCACCGACCTCGGGCGTACCCTCGGCCCGGCGCTGGCCGGTGTCGGCATGCTCGTCTCCGGCCCCGAGGCCGTGGTCCTGGCCAACGGCGTCACCTTCCTGCTGTCCGCCGGGCTGCTCGCCCGGCTCGACTTCGGCGCGCGACCGCAGCGCGATCTGAGCGTGCAGCGCACGAGCCTTCTGCGCGAGGCGCGCGAGGGACTGGTGGCGGGTGCGCGCATGCCCGGGATCCAGG
>JAXDIC010000149.1:0-2898 GCA_034664185.1 Thermoleophilaceae bacterium | reverse complement strand
GGCTTCGGGCCGCCGCTCGACCCGGCGCCGGGCGACAACCACGTCTTCGACGGACAGAACCAGCTGATCGAGATCATCACGTTCAAGGCGACCCCGCTGTCGCCGGCCTTCGATCGGCTGACGATGGCCGGCTCGACACTGACGGCGCATCCGCCGAAGGCGCCGGGCGGCCCGCCGGACGGCGAGACGGTCGTCAGGTCGATCGACTTCCAGATCCCGGTCCGCACCGTCGGCGGCAGGTCGCTGATCACGACGCCGCCCGACTGCCCGCCGGATGGCCAGTGGACGTCCTGGGGCAGGTTCACCTTCGCCGACGGCAGCTCTGACGCGGTCGTCTCGCGCACGCCCTGCACTCAGGCCAAGCCCGCTCTTCGGCTCGCGGTCCGCCCGCGTCGCGTCGAAGCCGGTCGTCGCACTCGCCTGCGCTTCCGCGTCAGCTCGACCGCCGGGCGCTGCGTCTCCCACTCGAGCGTCCGGATTGGAGGACGCGCCGTCCGGACCGATCGACACGGCCGAGCGACTCTTCGGACGATCTTCAGGCAGCCCGGCGTGCGGACAGCCCGCGCGACCCATCCGGGTTGCCTGCGGGCGACCGGCCTGGTCGAAGTCGGAGCCGATCGTGACTCGTAAGGTCCGCGGCGGCGGGGCACTGGCCGCGGCGACGATGTTGATCGCCCTCGCGTCGTCGTCCGCCCCCGCCACCGCGGACTGGCCGGTCTACGGCAGGGATCTGGCCAACTCGCGCGATGGCGGGCACGACGGCCCGTCGCTGGCGCAGATCCCGACGCTCAAGCAGGCCTGGTCGTTCAAGTCGCCAGCCGGGGACTTCACCGGGACGCCCGTCGTCGCGAACGGCGTGCTGGTGGCGGGCGACTACAGCGGCATCGTCTACGCACTCGACGCCGTCACCGGCAAGCTGCGCTGGTCGAGGAAGCTGAACGAGCCGATCAACGGCAGCGCGGCGATCGACCCCGGCGCCCCGAACGGCGCGACCGTCTACGTGCCGCTCGCGCACGTCGGCAGGCCGCGCCTGGTCGCGCTGTCGCTCGGCGACGGCCACACCCGCTGGACCAGGGTGCTCACCGATCAGTCCGGCTCGTCGGTCTACAGCAGCCCGACGTACTGGAACGGGACCGTCTACATCGGTACGTCGGGACCGAACGGAGATGCCTCGACCGCGCGCGGAAGCATCTTGGCGCTGGACGCCGCCAGCGGCGCCGTCCGCTGGCGCACCTACACGGTCCCCCCGGGGCGCGACGGAGGCGCGGTCTGGTCGACGCCCACGATCGACATCGCCACCGGGCGGCTGTACGTGGGAACGGGCAACGCGTATCACGCCCCGGCGGCGGACACCACGGATGCGATCCTGGCGCTTGACGCCTCGACCGGCGCGATCCTCGCGCACTACCAGGCGGTCGGCGGCGACACGTTCGCGGCCGACAACCCTGCCGGCCCCGACGCCGACTTCGGCGCGTCGGCCAACCTGATCCGGGCGCCGGACGGCACGGCGCTGGTGGGCGAGGGGGCGAAGGACGGCGTCTACTACACGCTCGACCGCGCGACCATGAAGCTGGCCTGGAAGTCGACGGTCGGCCCCGGGTCCGCCGTCGGTGGGGTGGTGGGCGGAACCGTGTACGACGGCAAGCGGATATACGGCTCCGACGCGCTCACGAGCCAGGTGTGGGCCCTCGGGAGCGGCGGGTCGTCGCAATGGAGCTCGACCGACGGGGGCTCGCTCGACTTCAGCCCGCTGGCAATGGCCAACGGCGTTCTCTACAGCGCCGACCAGGCGGGATCGCTGACCATCCGCGACGGCGCCACGGGCACGGTCTTGAAGACGCTCTCGCTCGGTGGGCCGACGTTCGGCGGCATCAGCACCGTCGGCGGGGCGGTCTATGTCGCGGTCGGGCTGGGTCCACCGCCGCCGCCCGCGCCGCAGCAGCAGTCCGGGGCGGGCTCGATCGTCGCCTTTGGCGACACGTCGCGCTCGGGCGCCCCGGGCTCCCATGACGGTGGCGGCGGGGGTGGTGCGCCCCCGCCACGGATCCGGCTCTCGGTGAGGCCGCGAAGCGTGCAAGCGGGGCGCAGGACGGTCTTCCGCTTCACGGCCCGCGCCGCATCGAAGCCGGCGAGCGGGGTGCTGGTCAGGTTCGCCGGGCGCAGCGGCCGGACCAACGCAAAGGGCCGCGTGCGGATCGCGACCCGCCTGCGGCGGGGCAGGCACAGCGCCCGCGCCACCAAGCCGGGACTGCGCAGCCGCCGCGTGGCGGTGTACGCGCACCGGCGCTAAAGCCTGCCACCCGACCTGCAATTCGCGCCACCCGCGGGTGTATAAAGCCCAGGCAATCGGACGTCAGAGGAGGCTGCGGTGCGCGACGGTGAGATCAGGGCGCTGGGCAACGTCGCGGGCCAGGCCATCGCACGGCCCGCCCGCCTGGCTGGCGACATCCACGGCGCGGTTGCGCGGCGCGCGTTCGGCGCACTCGGCATCCTCGGGCTGCCGGCCCGTGTCGTCCACGACGGCATCTCGGCCGCCGCGTACCGGTCGGTGTCGACGGCCCTGCGCGCCCCAGTGCGGGCCGGCGCCGCCGCGCTGTCGCTCACGCGCGCGGCCAGCCAGGTGTCGCTGGCGGATTCTCCCGGCGGCGGCCTGGCGCTCGCCGCGCTCAACGGTGCGTTCGGCGACGCGCTGGCGCGCGATCACCGCGACATAGCGCTCGAGCTGACGGTGCGTGTCCACGGGCGCGACGTGCCCACCAACTCCGAGGCCCTGGCCGCCGCGTTCCCGGAGGCCACGCCCAGGGTCGCCGTCTTCATCCACGGCCTGTGCGAGACGGAAGACGCGTGGCGGCTGCTGCCGCTCACGGGGCGCACGCCCGCCCGGCGCAGCTACGGCGA
>JAXDIC010000143.1:0-5932 GCA_034664185.1 Thermoleophilaceae bacterium | reverse complement strand
GCTCCGATCACATCGACCTGAAGCAGGGCGCTCGCAGCGGCGATGTCCAGCTCGCTGAACCTCACCGTGTCCGCCTCGTCGAGGCGGCCGGCGGCGTTGACGAGGACGTCCAACCGACCGTAGCGCTGAACCACGTCGGCGACGAACGCGTCGACCGATTCCTGATCCGTGACGTCGAGGGAGCCAGAGTGAGCCTGCCCGCCCCGGCCCTCCAGCTCCGCCACGACTTCCGCGGCCTGGGAGCGAGAGGAGCGATAGCCAATTGCAACCGAGGCGCCCTCCGAACCGAAGCCTCTGGCAACAGCTCCACCGAGCGTCCCTCCGCCCCCGGTGACCACCGCCACCCTTCCCTCGAAGCGCCGCCCATCATTCCATTGAGCACCCATGCTTCTCCCTCGGTCGGTGAACTCTGGTTCGTGCACTATCGCGGGAGCGCCGAGACCCAGCGGCCGGCCGCCACTGACGTGCGCGTCGGGGCGTCGACGCGTGATCAGGCAGAGGTCTTGCGGCCCTGCACGAGCGCGACGGTGCCGAACAGGAGCATCAGGATCCCCGGTCCGATCACCGCCCACGGCAGCGCCCTCAGGTGGATGCCCTCGAGGTTGGCGAAGTCCCGCTGGCTGGCGACCTGATCCCGGGCGCGGTGGAGAGCGCCCGGCTTGATCGACGGCCAAGCGGTCAGCCCACGCGCCACGGCTGGGTAGCGCTGCGCAACCTTGGCCGTGAACTGGGCGGCCGTCTCGTGCGATTGGGCGGCGGTCTGCGGGATGAAGCTCGTCTCGACCTCGTGAACGAGGGCGTCGATCCGCTCGGTGGTCGCAAGCGCCGCGGGTCCGATCTTCGGAGAGAACACGAAGCGGCCGGCGCGCTCGACCCTCACGGCTGCGTCCGCCTTGCTCGGCGCCGACGCGATGAGCGGCACCGCCACGAGGCCCAGGCCGGCGATCGCGACCAGGGCCGCGCCCGCGCGACCCGGCCGTGCGAAGACAGCAAGGCCGAGGGCGGCAACGCCCACCCCCAGTCCCAGGAGGAGCCACGGGATCGAAGAGATGGGCAGGCCGAGGAACGGCAGCGAGTCGACCTTCTTGAAGTCATCGTGGAGGCCCAGGAGTCCCGGGACCTGCGGGTTGACGATTGCGACGACCGGCGGGACGTTCTTCTCGGCGTCCGCGATCGCCGGGTAGCGCTTCCGGAGGTCCGCCTCGAATGTGGACGGCGACTGACGAGCCGCGCGTTGGACGTCGGGCAGCATCTGGGTGAAGAACTGGTTGCCCATCCCGACCGCCGTGGTGTAGCTGCTCTTCAGCTGCGCGAGCCCCTGATTGGAGAGCGTGAAGCGGAAGCGATTGGTGATCCGCTCACCGCCGTCGGCGTTGCCTACCAGCGAGAAGGCGAACGGCGACACGGCGATGGCGATTCCCGCCACGATCGCGGCCAGTCCGGCGACGCGGCTCAGAGGCACTCGCCCGGCCATGTGCGCACCCTACCCCACGGTGGGCGTGGCTCCTCACCAATGTTCGGGCGGGGGTTCAGCCCAGCTCGTCGAGCAGGTCGGCGACCGAGTCGATCACGCGCGAGGGCTGGTAGGGATAGCGCTCCACCTCCGCCCGCTCGGTGAGGCCGGTGAGCACCAGGATCGTCTCGAGGCCCGCCTCGAGGCCCGCGCCGATGTCGGTGTCCATGCGGTCCCCGATCATCGCCGTCGTCTCGGAGTGGGCATCGATCGCGTTCAGCGCCGAGCGCATCATCAGCGGGTTGGGCTTTCCGACGAAGTACGGGTCGACGCCGGTCGCGCGGCTTATCAGCGCGGCGACCGAGCCGGTGGCCGGCAGCGGGCCCTCGGGAGTGGGACCCGTGGCGTCGGGGTTGGTGGCGATGAAGCGTGCCCCGTTCGAGATCAGGCGGATCGCGCGGGTGATGCGTTCGAAGCTGTAGGTGCGCGTCTCGCCGAGCACCACGTAGTCCGGGTCGCGCTCGGTCAGCGTGTACCCCGCCTCGTGCAGCGCGGTGGTCAGGCCGGCCTCGCCGATCGTGAAGGCCGTGCCCCCGGGACGCTGGTCCTCGAGGAACCGCGCGGTGGCGAGGGCGGAGGTCCAGATCGACTCCTCGGGCACCTGCAGCCCGCTGGTCGCCAGCCGGGCGGCCAGGTCGCGGCGTGTGTAGATCGAGTTGTTGGTGAGCACGAGGAACGGCGTGCCCAGCTCGCGCAGGCGGCCGATGAACTGGTCGGCGCCCGGGATGGCGTGTTCCTCGCGAACGAGCACGCCATCCATGTCCATCAGCCAGGACTCGATCTTGGCCCGCGACACGCCAGGAGCGTAGGGATAATGCGTGCGTGACCGGGCTCCCGGAATGGTGGTCCGAAGGCGACCGCGTCGAGATCGGCCTCGGCGGGAGCGAGCGCGCCGTCTTCGTCCGGCGCATGGGCGCCGGCGCGTCGATGACGATGCTGCACGGGTTCCCGAGCTCGTCGCACGACTGGGCCAAGGTCGCGCCGGCCCTCGCCGAGCGATACGCGCTGACGCTGCCCGACTTCCTCGGATTCGGCGCGTCGGACAAGCCGGCCGACCACGACTATTCGCTGACCGAGCAGGCCGACCTGGTCGAGGCGCTGTGGGAGAGGGAGGGCATCGCCTCGACCGTGGTCGTGGCGCACGACTACGCCGTGTCGGTCACCCAGGAGCTGCTGGCGCGGCGCGCCGAGGGCGCCCTGGCGGTCGACCTGCTGGCCGTGCACCTGCTGAACGGCGGCCTGTATCCGGACGTCCACCGCCCCCAGCCGATCCAGACGGCCCTGCTCGACCCCGAACAGGGGCCGCGGGTGAGCGCCGCGATCACCGAGGAGCTGCTGGTGGGAGCGCTGGAACCGACCTTCGCCGAGGGCTTCGACGCCTCCGCCGACAGCGCGGACATCTGGCAGGCGACCAACCGCGACGGCGGGCAGCTGATCTCCCACCGGCTGATCCGCTACATCCACGACCGCACGACCAACGCCCAGCGCTGGGTGACCGCGCTCGAGACGACTGACGTGCCGGTGGCCTTCATATGGGGGATGCTCGATCCGATCTCGGGCGCGCACATGGCCGACCGGATCCGGGAGCGACTGCCGGACGCGCCGTTCCTGGCCCTGGACGGGGTCGGCCACTGGCCGCCGCTGGAGGCGCCGGAGCAGGTGGCGGCGGCTCTGCTGCCCGGCGCCGCCGGTCAACCATGACGCAGCTGGCCTACACCGATACGAAAAGCACGCTCCGTGCGCACGTCGCCACTCTCACGGGTTGACCCGGCGTCCCAGTCGGCATAGCGTCAGGAGCAGCCGGACTCGCGGTTGCCAACGGCCTTTCTGCTCCCGCGTCGGACGGATGCCCCTGCCGCCCACGCCCAGAGTTTGGAGCTCAAATGGATTCCCGGACGTCCGCCGTCCTGGCGGACCAGCGCCTCGACGCGCTCGGCCGTGCCAACCGTGTACGACAAGCTCGCGCCCAGCTCAAGCGGCGGATCGCCGCCGATGACCTGACCGCCTCGCAGGCCGTTCTCCTCCACCAGTGGGAGGTCGAGGGCATGCCGGTCGACGAGCTGATCACCAGCCAGCGGCACTGGGGCGCCAAGCGCTGCCGGCGCCTGCTGCTCGGGCTCAGCCTCAAGGAGGGCAAGACCATCGGCTCGATGACCGAGCGCCAGCGCCTGGCCCTGGCCGCCGAGCTGATGCGGCCAAGCCCGGCCAGCGTCTCGTGAGCCGACGGGAATCCGCGCAGGTCAGCGGATGCCGGTGTCGCAGTCAAGGTGGACGCGGACGAACCGGTGCGCCTTGACCCTGACCTGCTGGGACTGACAGCTGGGCCGGCCGCCCGAACCGCTGGCCGGCTCGAGCACGTAGCTGCCAGGCCGCAGCCGCGCCTTGAAGCTGCCGTCGTGGTGGCTCTGGACCTTCTTGACCAGCTTGTGCGTGGACTTGGTGGTGCGAACGCGGATCGTGGTCTTGAAGCCGCGTGGGGCGCATTGCGGCTCGGGCGGGACGCTCTCGACCGGGCAGACGGGGCCGGCGGTGACGTCGCCGCGCGCGCCGGAGTCCACGTGCGCGGCGGCCGCGGGCAGCGCGGCGAAGAGCGCCAGCACCAGCGCGCACGGCAGGCCTCGGGCGATCACCCGACCGACGGTAGCGCGGCTGGGACCGTCAGGCGTCGGGGGTGCCGACGTCCTCGGTGCGGCTGAAGCTCTCCTCAGCCGCCAACGCCACCAGCCGCACGTGCGCGCGGGAGACCATGAGAAACGACGCCTGGCGAGCCACCTCCGGGGCGTCGAGCCCGGTGACCGTCACGTCGTTGATCGCGAAGAACTCGCGATCGCGCTGGTTGACGTAGTCGGAGAGCCGGCTGCGATACCCCTCACGGGGCAGCGTGAGCTTGCCTTCGATCCTGTAGCGGTCTGTCTCGAGGATGATGTCCTCGTGGCGGAGGTCCAAGGCGCGAAACTGTAGCTGCGCGGGCCGATGGGTGCCATGCCGGCCGATGCCGCGCGCGCCGGCCACCGACCATTACGCTGTTCGCGCCCACGACGGGGGAAACGATGAGCGATAGCAACTACACGCGCCGCAGGCTGATCCAGACCGGAGCGGCCGGGGCGGTGGTCGGGGCGCTGGCGGCCGCCGGGCCCGCCGATGCCGAGAAGAAGGACAAGAAGCACAAGAAGAAGCCGAAGAAGCGCAGCGCGCAGGTGATCGTGGTGGGCGCCGGCCTGGCCGGCATGACCGCGGCGCGAAAGCTGGCGGGCGCCGGCAAGTCGGTGATCGTGATCGAGGCGCGCAACCGCGTGGGCGGGCGCACGCTCAACCACAACCTGGGCGGCGGAAAGATCTCCGAGCTGGGCGCCACCTTCGTGGGCCCCACCCAGGACCACATCATCGGCCTGGCCAAGGATCTGGGCATCGGCCTGTACGAGACCTACGACACCGGGCTGAACGTCTACCGCTCCGACGGCTCCAACTCGACCTTCAGCGACACGAGCCCGACCGGCGCCGCACCGACGGATCCCAAGACGATTGCCGACACGGCCCTGGTGGTTACCAACCTCGACTCGATGTCGACCTCCGTGCCGGTCGACAAGCCCTGGACCGCGCAGAGCGCGGCGGACTGGGACAGCCAGACGCTCTACACATACGTCAAGAACAACTCGTCCGGCAGCGCGGCGTTCATGAAGCTCCTGTCGATCGCCACCGAGCCGATCTTCGGCGGCGAGGCGCGCGACATCTCGCTGCTGTTCACGCTGTTCTACATCGCGGCGTCGGGCAACGAGTCGAACCCGGGCACGTTCGAGCGCAACTTCAACACACGCGGGGGCGCCCAGCAGCAGCGCATGGTGGGGGGCACGCAGCTCGTCACGCTGAAGATCGCCCAGCAGCTGGGGTCCAAGCGGGTCTTTCTCAACACACCCGCGCGGCGCATCGTGCAGTCGGGCACCGGCGTCCGGGTGGACTCCGACCACGGCAGCTTCTACGGCAAGCACGTGGTGGTGGCGGTTCCGCCCCCGCTGGCGGGCCGCATCTACTACGAGCCGCTGCTGCCCCAGCAGCGCGACCAGCTGACGCAGCGGATGCCGATGGGCACGCTGATCAAGGTCGAGGCGTTCTACGACAAGCCGTTCTGGCGCGCGAAGGGGCTGACCGGCCAGGCGCTGAGCGACGAGGGGCCGATCTCGGCGACGTTCGACATCACGCCTCCCGATGGCACTCCCGGGGCGTTGATGGGCTTCATCGGCGGCGACCGCGCCCGCGCGTTCCAGGCGGCGCCGGCGGGCGCGCGCAGAGCGGCGGTGCTCACGGAGCTGGGACAGCTGTTCGGGTCCGAGGCGCTCAGCCCCAAGGAGTACCTCGAGTTCAGCTGGGTCACGGAGGAATGGACGCGCGGCTGCCCGGTCAGCATCCTCGGGCCGGGCACGC
>JAXDIC010000142.1:0-8164 GCA_034664185.1 Thermoleophilaceae bacterium | reverse complement strand
GCAGCGCCTCGACCCCACCGAGGATGAAGAAGAGGAAGGTGGTGTAGAGGTAGAGCAGCCCGATCTTCTTGTGATCGGTGGTGGTCACCCACGAGTTCCAGCCGGTGGGCCGCTCGCGCAGGCCGTGCATCACGATCTCGGGCGACGCGACCTTCCCGTTCCGGGCGCGGAGCGCGGCCGGGGCGGGCGAGGCCACCTGCTCAGGCGTGGACACCTACGGTCCCTCCCCTCGGATCTTCCTCGCCAGCGACAGCTGCGCCTGCGAGGCCTGGATGTCGGCGGCCTGACGGTCCATCCATGCCTGGAACTGGTCGGGCGGCAGCGCGATCACGCGCGCGCGCATGTCGGCGTGGTTCTCCCCGCACAGCTCGGCGCACTGCCCGTTGAACCTGCCTGGCTTGTCGATCCGGAACCAGGTGTCGTTGGTGTGCCCCGGGATGGCGTCGGCCTTGCCCCCGAGCTGCGGGATCCACCACGAGTGCGCCACGTCCGAGGACGTGATCTTGAGCGTGACGGTGGTGCCCACCGGCACGTACATGTCGTGGTAGCTGAACACCTGCCTGTTGCCCGGGTAGTCGAACCGCCAGATGTACTGCTGCCCGTTCACGTGGATCTGCAGCGAGTGATCGCCCGGGACCTTGGGCTGGTGGAGCGCGGCCACCTCCAGCGTGCCGGCCAGCGACCCCGGCTTGGACTGCTCGGGGTTCTTGATGTCGCTCAGGTAGGCGAACGTGATGGCCGTCAGCACGACCAGGATGGTCGCGGCCCCGATGGTCCAGCCCACCTCCAGCGGCACGTTGCCCCGGATCTGGGCGGGCTCGGGACCGCCGCGGCGCTTGCGGAAGCGGATCAGCGCCGTGATCAGGACGCCCTCGACCAGCACGAAGATGACGCCCCCGATCGCCAGGGCGATGACGTACAGCGTGTGGATGTCGTCGGCGTTGCGCGTCCCGCCGCCGTGCTCCGGGCTGAGCGCATCGGCCAGCGCCGCGGGAGCGGTCGCAAGCAGCAGCAGGAGCGCCCCGAGCACGGCGAGGGGCACCGCGCGTCGGGCTAGTGAAAACCGGGCGGCTGGCAAGGCGGCGGGATTGTATCTGCGGGCAGGGCGGGGGCCCCCGGTGGGGTGCGGCCTGGCGCCTGGAGGCTCCTAGGACCCGGTGAACGCCGGCAGCCGCTTCTCCACGAACGCCACAGCGCCCTCCAGGAAGTCCTTCGTGCGGGCCAGCCGGTGCTGGATGTCCGCCTCCAGGTCCAGCTGCCCGTCCAGGTCGGGGTAGAGCATCCGGTTGAGGGCCTCCTTGGTTCCCGCGTAGGAGCGCGTGGGGCCGGCCGCGAGCTTGCCCACCAGCTCCTCGGCCCGGTCCAGCAGCTCCCCGTCCGGGTGCACCCAGTTCACCAGGCCCCAGTCCAGCGCCTGGGCTGCGGTGACCCGCTCGCCCAGAAGCGCCATCTGGAACGCCCGCGCCTTGCCCACCGCGGCCGGCACGAACAGCGTGGATCCGCCATCCGGCATCAGCCCGATGTTCACGAACGCCAGTCCGAAGAACGCCGACTCCGCGGCCATGACCAGGTCACAGGCCAGCGCCAGCGAGCAGCCGATGCCCACGGCCGGGCCGTTCACGGCGGCCACCACGGGCTTCGGCAGCCGGCGGATGCCGGCGATGGCCGGGTGGTAGACCTCGTGCAGCTCCTTCTTCACGTCGGGCGCCCCGTCGTCGGGGTGAGGGTCGAAGCCGGCCTTCAGGTCCGCGCCGGAGGAGAACCCGCGCCCGGCGCCCGTGATCAGCACGGCGCGCACGGAGTCGTCGGCGGCCGGCCCGGCGATCAGATCGCGCAGCTCGGCGCCGAACTCCGCGGTCCAGGCGTTCAAGCTGTCCGGCCGGTTGAGGGTGATCCGGCCCACCCCCTCCGACAGCTCCCACAGCACGGTCTTCTCGCTCATTCGGCCTCCTCGATGACTGTTTGGCCCACGACGCCCTGGTTAGATTGACCGATGCTGGCCGACGCGGTCGAGTGGCTCGGGCACTCGGGCTTTCGCATTCGGGCTGGGCGCGCGACGATCTACATCGATCCGTACCGGACGGAGGACGGGCCCGAGGCGGATCTGATCCTCATCACGCACGGGCACTACGACCACTTCTCGCCGCGCGACGTGGAGCGCCTGAGCGGCAAGCACACGACGGTCGTGGCACCGGCCCCGGTGGCGGAACGGCTGTCGGGGCGCGTGCGCTCGATCGCGCCCGGGGAGACGATCGAGCCCGAAGGGGTGCGCGGCGTGGATGTCCGGGCCGTGGCCGCGTACAACACGTCCAAGCGCGACCCCTCGGGCAAGCCGTTCCACCCGCGCGAGGCCGGCTGGGTCGGCTACGAGGTCCGCGTGGGCGGAGAGCGCCTGTACCACTCGGGCGACACCGACGTCATCCCCGAGATGGACCAGGTGGTGGGCGTGGACGTGGCGCTGCTGGCGGTCAGCGGCGTCTACGTGATGACGGCGGGGGAGGCCGCCGAGGCCGCGCGTCGAATCCAGCCGCGAGTCGCGGTCCCGATGCACTGGGGCGAGCACATCGGCACGCGGGCGGATGCGCAGGCGTTCGCCGATCGGGCCCCCGTTGAGGTTAGGATCATGGAGAAGGCCTGATGGACAGAACACGGATTGCGTTGAAGGAGATGGCTCGGGAGGATCCCGAGCTTGCCGCGCGCCTCGTGCTCCAGACGCTGCCGGCCGCGGCCGAGCGCATCTCGCCCCCGCTGGCCTACGACCTGAACATCGACGAGATGGGCACGTGGCGCGTGTCGGTGTCCCACGACGGCGCCAGCGTGCAGCGGCGCGACGGTGCCCACGCCGATGGCGTCAACGGCAGCGGCGCGAACGGCGCCGGCGCCAACGGCGACGGCGAGGTCGACTTCGCCCTGACCACCGACGCCTCCGGGCTGGCGGCGATGGCCGCCGGGGCCAGCCCGCTGCGGCTGATGCTGGGAGGGCGCGTGCGCATCCGCGGCAGGCGCCGCCGCGCGCTCAAGCTCCGCGCGATGTCGGCGGCCGACGACCTGACTCTCGCCGACGCGGTGGCGGCGGGCGGGGAGGTCGACGCGGACGCGGTCTACCGCGCGCTCGCGTACCTGATCGACCCCGAGTGGACGCGCGGCCACCGCTTCGTGGTCGCCTACGAGGTGACGGGCGAGGGAGGCGGTCGCTGGTACGTGCACGTCAACGACGGCCAGCGTGTGCGCGTGACCACCGAGCCTCCGGAGCACGAGCCGGTGGCCGGCACCACGCGCGTCAGCGCCCAAAACTTCCGCGGGCTGATCGCCGGCGAGACGACGCCCACCGTCGCCCTACGCGACCAGATGGTGGAGCCAGAGGGCGACCTCTTCCCCGCGATCGTGCTCGGGCGATGGATCGACCGTTCCCAGGGTCGCGACAGCGCCGAGCTGGAGCGCGAGCTCCACCAGCGGGAGGTCCAGTCGCGACGCAGCGGCAGCTGGGGCGCCGTGGTCAGCTCGACCAACGGCGCCGGCTTGGCGCCCGCCGTCTCACCGCCGCCGGTCGACGGCGATTCGTCATCGGACGTGGACACCTCCGACCCCGCGCTGGCGCCCCCGGGCGGCAAGCGCCCGAGCGGCGACCTGATGAGCTACGGCGAGCTTTACGCGCTGTGGGAGCGCCAGAACTGGAGCGCGCACGAGATCGACTTCTCGGTCGACCGCGAGCACTGGGCCATGACGCCCACGGAGGCGCAGGTGCACAGCGCCTGGAGCCTCGGGTCGTTCTACATCGCCGAGGAGCGCGTGGCCGCCGACCTGGCGCCGTTCCTGCTGGCGGCGCCCACCGGCGAGGTGGAGGCGTTCCTCGCCACCCAGCTCGTTGACGAGACGCGACACGCGGTGTTCTTCGACCGCTTCGGGGCGGAGGTCATGGCGCTCGAGGCCGACGACCTGCGCGGCCGGATACTCGAGCTCCAGAACCAGATGCTGCCAGCCTGGTTCGAGGTGTTCGACAACGGCCTCCGCGACGTGGCCAGGCGGATCCAGGCCAAGCCCGACGACCTGGACCTGTTCGTCGAGGGCATCGCCACCTACCACCTGATCATCGAGGGCGTCCTGGCCACCACCGGCCAGCGGATGATCCTCCAGTACATGCAGGACGCGAACCTCTACCCGGGCTTCCAGAAGGGCTTCGCGCTCGTCGACCAGGACGAGCACCGCCACATCGCGTTCGGCGTTCGCTTCCTGCGCGACGCGGTTCGCGACGATCCCCGCCACGGGCGGACGATCCAGCGCAAGGTGGAGGAGCTGGTGCCCCTGGCGGCGCACGTGTTCGTGCCCGAGCACGCCGAGAGTCCGAGCGACTTCGTCTCCTACGGCTTCAACTCGTCATACGTCTACGGCTACGCCTACCGCAAGCTCAAGCGACGCATGGGGGTTCTGGGGCTCGAGTGCCCCGGGCCGGAGGAGCTGATGCCCGGCCCGATCGCCTCTCCGGAGGAGGCGCGCGCGGCGGGCATGCCGGTTTAGGACACCGGCCGGGGCGCGCCCTCGGCGCTTACAGCAGCGGTAAGAGGGCAGGTCCAGACGCGGCTGCTCTCACGTGGGCAGTCCCGGGATACGTTCGTACCTGGGACCTTTTGAGTCCGATATGCGGACCAAAAAGGTCCCACGTCGGTTCGAGCCCCTCTTTATTGCAGGTGTTCGCCGGAGCTCCCTGTCCGGCCGGTCGGGCCGGCCCGCGCGATCGCGCACGCGCCCGGGCCGCCGTTATGCTGCGCCCGCCTTGCGAAGCTCGCGTGTCGTCCGTCGTGTCGCGCTCGGGGCGGCGATCGTCGGCTTCGTCGCCCCGGTCGTTCGTCGCCGGCTCTCCATCCCGCGTCCGGTCACCTCGGTGCTGGCGTGGCAGGCGCCGCTCTCGCTGGCACTCGTCCTCCCGGCAAGCCGTGCGCGCGACGCCGCCGTCTACGGCGCGCAGATGTGGGCCTACGTCGCGCACTACGAGATGCCCAACGACGACCCGGACGAGCTGATTCGCCGGGTCCGCGTGGACTACCCGATCCGCGTCGACCGGGCGATCGGGCTGGGCGAGGTGCCCACGGTGCGGCTCCAGCGGGCGCTGGGGCGGCCCGGAGAGGTGCTCGCGCACGACAAGGCGCTGTCGATCGTGCACTGGGCGTGGTTCTTCGCTCCCCACACGGCGGTCCTCTGGATCCTCCTGCGCCATCCGTCGCGCTTCCCGGGCGCGGCGGCCCAGATGGCGGCCGTGTTCGACGCGGGCGCGGCGGTCTACTGGCTGGTTCCGACGGCGCCGCCATGGTGGGCAGCCAACGCCGGGGCCCTGCCGCGCGTACGCCGGATCATGACCGAGACGGGCGAGCGCGTCTGGGGTAGCCATTGGAAGCGCCTCTACGATTCCCTCTCAGGCAACCAGCTGGCTGCGATGCCCTCACTTCACTTCGCGACATCGGTGATGGCGGCCCACGTGCTGTCGGACGCCGGACGCGCGCCGGGGGCGGTCGGCTGGGCCTACGCCGGCACGCTGGCCTTGGCTCTGGTGTACCTGGGCGAGCACTACGTGACCGACCTCCTGGCGGGGCTGGCGCTGACCGAGGCGGTCCGGCGCGCGGCACCGGTAGCGACGCCGGCCGCTCGGGCGCTGGCCGGCTGGGTCAGATCGATGGAGCCGGCTGCCTGATGGCGGACCGGGGGGGAGGGGACGGCAGGCCGCCGGTGGTGCGGCCAGCGCCGCCTGACGTGATCCGCGCCGCGGGCGCGGACGATCCGTTCGACGACTCGCTGGCGGAGGTCCAGGAGCTGATGGCCTCCGCCGACCTCGAGGAGGCCACGCAGGAGATCGAGCAGAAGAGCGCCGCGCTCCTGGGCAACCGGCGCCGGCTCGTGACCCTGCTCTTGGCGGTCATCCTGATGGTGGTCGCGATCTACGTGGTGTTCCCGCGCGTGGTCGGGGTCAAGGACACGCTGGGCAAGCTGGGCGACGCGACCTGGTACTGGGTCATCGCGGCCGTCGCGTTCAACACGGCGTCGTTCCTGGCCTACACCACGCTGTTCCGCGGGGTGCTGGCCGGGCGCGACGAGCACGACGAGATCCACCGCCGGCTGGACATGCGGGCGTCCTACCAGATCACGATGGCGGGCTTCGCGGCCACGATCCTCTTCTCGGCCGCGGGCGCGGGCGGGGTGGCGCTGACCTACTGGGCGCTGCGCAAGGCGGGCATGGAGCGCCGCCGCGCGGCCTGCCGGATGGTCGCGTTCATGGTGCTCCTGTACACGATCTACCTCGGAGCGCTCGTCCTCTTCGGCATCCTGCTCAGCACCGGCTTCTTCTCGGGCCAGCGGCCTCTGGCCGGCACCATCATCCCCGCCGCCATCGCGGCCGGCCTGCTGCTCGTGCTGGGCCTGGTCGCGCTCATCCCGCAGGACGTCGAGCGGCGGCTGGCGACGCTCAGCAGGCGACGCAGGCTCAGCTCGCTGGCCACGGCGCCGGCCACGCTGGCCACCGGCGTGCGAACCGCCATCGCCTATATGCGCCACCCGTGGCGCAGCGCCAACGCCATCGCCGGCGCGGTGGGCTGGTGGGCGGGCAACATCGGGATCCTGTGGGCCAGCTTCCACGCGTTCGGCGTGAACGTGCCGTTCGGCGTGGTGGTGCAGGGCTACTTCCTCGGGATGGTCGCCAACCTGGCCCCGTCGCCGGCCGCCGGCGTGGGTACCGTGGACGCGGGACTGATCGGGGCGTTCGTACTCTTCGGCATCCCCGCGGAGACCGTGTTTCCGGCCATCCTCGTCTTCCGGCTCGTCGGCTTTTGGCTGCCGATCCCGGTCGGCGTGTGGGCCTTCATACAGCTCCGGCGCACGGTCGGCCGGTGGTCGGAGGAGGACAAAAGAGCTACTATACAAAGTGAAGTAACGGCCTGACAGGCCGCGTACACTGAGGCGATATGAGCGACGACCGACACCAGAACAACGACGGAAAGCAGCCCGAGGTCGAGAACGTGATCGTGATCGGCAGCGGCCCCGCCGGCTACACGGCGGCGCTGTACGCCTCGCGCGCCGACCTCAACCCGCTGGTGGTGGAGGGCTACCTCTGGGGTGGCCTGCTACAGAGCACCACCGACGTCGAGAACTACCCAGGGTTCCCCGGCGGCATCATGGGGCCGGAGATGATGCAGAGCTTCCGCGACCAGGCCGAGCGCTTCGGGGCGCGACTGGTCACCGAGGACGTCACCCGCGTCGAGCTCTCGGACGACGGCTCCCCGCACCGGGTGTTCGTCGGCGATCAGGAGCACCTCGCTCGCACGGTCATCCTCTCGATGGGCGCCGAGCACAAGAAGCTGGGCGTGCCCGGGGAGGAGGAGCTGGCCAACCGCGGCGTCTCCTACTGCGCCACCTGCGACGCCGCCTTCTTCCGCGAGAAGAAGATCATGGTGGTGGGCGGCGGCGACTCTGCCATGGAGGAGGCAATCTTCCTGTCCAAGTTCGGCTCGACGGTGTTCGTCGTGCACCGCCGCGACGAGTTCCGCGCCTCTCAGATCATGGAGAACCGGGCGCGCGAGATCGAGAACATCGAGTTCCTCACCCCGTACACCATCGAGCGCTTCGAGGCCGGCGAGTCCGGCTCGCTCACCAGTGCCGTGCTCAGGCACGCGGAGTCAGGCGAGGAGCGCACGGTGGAGGTCGACGGCGCGTTCATCGCGATCGGCCACCAGCCGCAGTCGGAGCTCGTGGTCGGCCAGATCGACACCGACGAAGACGGCTACGTGCTGACCGAGGGCAAGTCCACGCGCACCAATCGCCCGGGCGTCTTCGCCGCGGGCGACCTGGTGGACCACACCTACCGCCAGGCCGTCACGGCAGCGGGCACCGGCTGTCAGGCCGCGCTCGACGCCGAGTGGTACCTGCGCGACAACGTCCCGCACCCCGAGGCCCACTGGATGAAGCCCGAGGAGATCGAGGCGGCGGCGGAGAAGATCGCCCTCGACGCCGCCATCGAGGAGCAGGCCCCCGCCAAGTAGCGGCGGCCCATGGCCCGCTCACTGGGCGCCTTCAGGAAGTCTTCAGGGAAAACGGTCACAGTTCCGTCTGTGCGAGGGGGGACGGCCTGGGCCCTGGGCGGCGCGACGCTGCTGGCCGTCGCGCTCCGGCTCCCGTTCCTGGC
>JAXDIC010000123.1:0-9942 GCA_034664185.1 Thermoleophilaceae bacterium | reverse complement strand
TCGGGATCGGCCGCACCGAGGTCGTCGCGGGTGGCCCCGGGCTCGCGATCTCGGGCGACCGCGAGCACGGGCTCTACCAGCGCGAGCTGCGCATCGACAGCGGTGCCACGGCGGCGTGGACCGAGGGCACGATCGCGATGACCGAATCCGCCGCGATCGAGAACGCCGGGCTGTTCGACGTGCGCGGCGACCTGAGCTTCAGCGGGTGCTGCGACCCTCACCCGCGCGTTCACAACGCCGCCGGTGGGACGTTCCGCAAGAGCGCGGGCGACGGCCGAGCAGAGGTCGCCTATCCGTTCCGAAACGACGGGACGATCGAGGCCGATGCGGGCACACTGGCGCTGGCGGGCGGCCTCGAGAACTTCGAGTCGGACACCCTGACCGGCGGCTCGTACGTCATTCGCGGCGCGCTGGAGCTCCCCGGCGCGCGGGTGGTCCACAACGCCGCGACCGTGGTGCTGGACGGGCCGGGCTCGCGCATCCAGGACTCCCGTGAGCGCGATGGCCTCCGGGACCTCGCGTCGAACGACGCGATCGGCGATCTGACCCTGACGAACGGGCGCCAGCTCGAGCTGGTCGGCTCCGAGCGGGACCTCGACAACGCCGGCTCGGTCACCGTGGGGCCCGACAGCGCCCTGCGCACGACGGGCGCCTACCGCCAGTCCGGCGGCCTCACGACGCTGGCGTCGCCCAGCGCCGCGATCGGGGGCGCCGACGTGGCGATCGACGGTGGTGTCCTGCGCGGCGTGGGCACCGTCGACGGGCAGCTGACCAACGCGGGCGACGTCCAGCCGGGGCTCGGGCTGGGGATCCTCACCGTGACCGGCGGCTACACGCAGACCGCCGACGGGGCGCTCTCGATGCAGATCGGGGGCCTCGCGGCCGGAACGGGCCACGACCGCCTGGACGTGGTTGGCGGCGCGACCCTGGCCGGCGCGCTGCGGGTCGAGACCGTCGGCGGCTTCGCGCCGGGGTCCGGCGACGGGTTCGAGCTGATCCGCCACGCCTCGGTGGACGGCGAGTTCGACGCGGTGTCCGGCCTTCAGCCCGACGGCTCGCACAGCTACTGGCCGCCGGAGTACGAGCCGGACTCGACCTGGCTGCGGCGCGCGGCCATCCCGCAGGCCTCGATCGGCGACGCGGTGGTGACCGAGGGCGACAGCGGGGACACCCAGGCAACCTTCGACGTGACGCTGTCCCAGACGCCCACCCGGACCGTGCGGATCCCCTGGCGCACGGTCGACGGCACCGCGACGGCGCCCGACGACTACCAGGCCGTGACCGGCACGGTGAGCATCCCGCACGGACACGATTCCGTCCAAATCACCGTGCCGGTCCACGGCGACACGCGCCACGAGCCGGACGAGCAGTTCCGCGTGGAGCTGGGGGCCCCGTCGGCCGCCACGATCGCGCGCGGAAGCGGCACCGCGACCATCGTGGACGACGACCCGGCGCCCCCGCCGGTCGATCCGCCGCCCACGGACCCACCGCCCACGGACCCACCGCCCACCGACCCGCCGCCGACCGACCCGCCGCCCGCAAATCCGCCGCCGACGACCGGCACGCCTGGCGGACCGCCAGCCTCGGGTCACACCCCTCGTCCCGCCACTCCCGGCACCCCGGCGTGCGTCGACCGCCAGGGCCCGCGCACGAGCTTCAGGCGCACCCGGCGTCCGGTCAGGCTCGCGCACCGCCGCCTGCTGGCGCGCGGCACGGCCCTCGACCTGGGCTGCGGGTCGCTTCGGCGGGTGGCCGTGGCGATCGCCCGCCGCCAGCCGGGCAAGCGGCGCAGGTGCCGCTTCCTCAAGCAGAACGGCCGCCTGAGCCGGCCGGTGAGCTGCGCTCGCCCGCGCTACGTGCGGGCTCGCGGCACCGCCCACTGGCGGCTACGGATCCGCGCCCGCCTGCCGCGCGGGACCTATTCGGCGCAGAGCATGGGCGTCGACGCGGCGGGCAACCGCGAGACGGGGCGCCGGGCGCGCGGCCGCCGGAGCCGGAACTTCGTCACCTTCAAGGTCCGAGGCCGCGGGCGCTGAGCGCCGGTGGCCTCGGAAATCGCACTACAGAGCCGAAAACCGGCCGCAAGCAGGCAATGTTTGCCCTATAGTGATCCCCCATGCAGCATGCAGACGAGGTCGGGGAGCTGGAGCAGCGCCAAGAGCCCCGGCTCGTCAAGGCGCTCGAGGCCGTGGCCCCCGGCTCAGCGCTACGCGAGGGTATGGACCACATCGTCCATGCCCGCACCGGCGCGCTGATCTGCATCGGCGAGAACGAGGAGCTGTCGTTCCTCTACTCGGGCGGCATCAAGATCGACATCGACTACACGCCGGCCCTCCTCTACCAGCTGGCCAAGATGGACGGCGCGATCGTCCTCTCGCCCAACTCGACCAAGATCTGCTGGGCCAACGTCCAGCTCATGCCGGATCCCACGATCCTGTCGCTCGAGACTGGCACCCGCCACCGCACGGCCGAGCGCGTGTCCAAGCAGACCGGCGCCCTGGTCATCGCGATCTCCTCTCGACGCGACGTCGTGTCCCTCTACGTGGACGGCGGCAAGTACGTGCTCGAGGAGATCCCCGTGGTGCTGGCCAAGGCCAACCAGGCGCTGGCCACGCTCGACAAGTACCGCACCCGCCTGGAGCAGGTGTCCACCCGCCTCACCGCGCTGGAGTTCGAGGGCGGCGCCACGCTCCACGACGTGCTCACCGTCCTCCAGCGCGCCGAGCTGGTCACCCGCATGGCCGTCGAGATCGAACGCTACATCGTCGAGCTGGGCACCGAGGGTCGCCTGATCGAGATGCAGCTCGAGGAGACGATGGTCGGGGCTGCCGGCGACAAGGCCGCGCTCGTACACGACTACCTCGCCGAGCCGTCGGACGACGGCTTCGCCCTCGTGCTCGACCAGCTCGCCCGGCTGCCGCACGAGGACCTGCTCGACTTCGGGCGCCTGGCCGAGCTGCTGGGCTACGACAGGAAGCTCAACACCCTCGACCACCCCGTCTCGCCGCGCGGCTATCGGATCCTCGGCCGCGTTCCGCGGTTGCCGAAGCTCGTCATCCAGGCGATCGTGCGCGAGTTCGGCGGGCTGGACGAGATCCTCGCGACCACCGACGGCGAGCTGGAGGCCGTCGAGGGCGTCGGGGACATGCGAGCGAAGGACATCCGCGAGGGCCTTCGCCGTCTGCAGGAGATCAACCTCGTGGACCGCTATCTGCAAACGTGACTTCACCCAAAGTTCCACCGAGGGGAGGCAGCACCATTTCCGGAAATGAATGGGAGCAGGCAATCGAGGAGTTCGAGGCCGGCCGGGAGACGCCGCACGAGGAGTACGACATCGGCGATCAGGTCGTCTATCCGCACCACGGAGCCGGCAAGATCCTCAAGAAGGAGCAGAAGGAGGTGCTCGGCGAGAAGCGCGAGTACCTGACCATCAAGATCCTCCACAACGACATGACGGTGATGGTTCCGTGCGAGAACGCCGGAAAGGCCGGCCTGCGGCGCGTAATCGACGACGAGGCGGTCGAGAAGGTGCTCGGGGTCCTGCGGGACGACGTGAGCCAGATGCCGAAGAACTGGAATCGCCGGTTCAAGCACAACCGCGACAAGATCAAGACAGGGGACGTCTACGAGCTGGCCGAAGTGGTCCGCAACCTTGCCATCCGGGAGGCGGACAAGGGGCTCTCGACCGGCGAGAAGCAGATGTACACGCGCGCGAAGAAGATCCTCGCGTCGGAGCTCATGTACGCGTTGGACATGGAGGAGGGCGAGGCTGAGGACCACCTCGACAGCCTCATCTCCGATGCCCACGCCGAGCGCAACGGGGCCCCCGCCGCCGCGGGGTAGCGCCCTCCGGATAGTTGGCGGTCGTCGGGATCGTTCCCGCCGCCGGCCGCGGCGAACGCCTTGGGGCCGACGTGCCCAAGGCGTTCGCCGCGTGCGCCGGCCGGCCGCTGATCGAGTGGTCGCTGGACGTGCTGGAGGCCGCCTGCGACCGCGTGGTCGTGGCGGTGCCGCCCGGGCACGAGCTCGGGCCGGACCGCGTGCTGGGCGGCGACTCGCGGTCCGAGTCGGTCCGCGCGGCGCTGGCCGCGGCGCCGGAGGCGACCGTGGCCGTGGTGCACGACGCGGCGCGGCCGCTGGTCACCCGCGCCCTGGTGGCTGCGTGCGTGGCCGCGCTTCGGGATGACTTCGACGGCGCGGTGGCCGCCGCGCCGGTGAGCGACACCGTCAAGGAGGCGGACGCGGCTGGGCGCGTGGTGCGCACCCTCGACCGCGCCCGGCTGTGGGCCATCCAGACGCCTCAGGCCTTCGACGCCGACGTGCTGCGTCGCGCGCTGGACGCCGACGACGAGGCGCTGGCGGCGGCCACCGACGACGCCAGCCTGGTGGAGGCGGTGGGTGGATCGGTGTGCGTGGTGCAGGCCCCGCCCGACAACATCAAGGTCACCCGCCACGTCGACCTGAGGCTGGCCGAGCAGCTCCTGCGCGGCCGATCCGGCTGATGCTGACCGACCTGCACGTGCACCTCCGGCCCGACGACCTCGCGCGGAGCGCGGCGGCTGACCACTTCACGGCCGCCAACGCCGAGCGCTACCTGGAGGTCGCGGGAGAGCGGGGGGTCGAGTTCCTGGGCGTGTCCGAGCACGTGTATCGCTTCCATCAGGCGCTGTCGGTGTGGCAGCACCCGTTCTGGGTGGAGCAGGCCACCGACGACCTGGACCGGTACTGCGCCTTCGTCCGCGACGAGACCGAGCTCCGGCTGGGCATCGAGGCCGACTTCGTGCCCGGCCGCGAGGACCGGATGGCCAAGCTGCTCGACGAGCGCGACTGGGACTACGTGATCGGGTCGGTGCACTTCCTCCTGGACCGGGCGGTGGACATGCGCGGCGACTGGGACGTGTGGCGCTCGGCCGACCCCGAGAAGGTCTGGCGGCGCTACTTCGAGACCCTCGGCGAGGCGGCGCGCACGGGCATGTTCGACGTGCTGGCCCACCCGGACCTGGTGAAGGTCTGGGGCGTCGACGCGCCGCGGCCGGACGGCGACCTGCGCCGCTTCTACGATCTCGCCATGGACGGGATCGCCGAGTCCGACGTGGCGATCGAGGTGTCCACCGCGGGCCTGCGCAAGCCGGTCGGTGAGATCTACCCCGCTCCGGCCTTCCTGGCGATGTGCCTCGAGGCGGGCAGGCCGATCGCGCTGTCGTCGGACGCGCACACGCCGGACGACCTGGCGTTCGGCTACGACCGGGCGGTCGAGCTGCTCGAGTCCGCGGGCGTGGACCGGATCGCCGTGTTCGACCGCCGCGAGCGCCGCCTGGAGCCACTCGGTTGAGCCAGCGCTCCGGGATCGGCTACGACTCGCACCGCCTGGTGGAGGGTCGGCCCCTCATCCTCGGCGGCGTGGTGATCGAGGACGCCGAGCGCGGGCTGGCCGGCCACTCGGACGGCGACGCCCTGGCCCACGCCGTGATCGACGCACTGCTTGGGGCCGCGGGGCTGGGCGACATCGGCCAGCACTTCCCGGACAGCGACGAGCGCTACCGCGACGCCGACAGCATCGAGCTGCTGGGCCAGGTGCACGGCTTCCTCTCCGAGCACGGATGGCGCGTGGAGCACGTGGACGCGACCGTCATCTGCGAGGCCCCCAGGCTGGGCCAGTACCGCGACGACATGCGGATCAGCCTGGCCGAGGCCGTCGGCCTGGGCGCCCGCGAGGTCAACGTCAAGTTCTCGACCAACGAGGGCATGGGCGCGATCGGCCGCGGTGAGGGCATCGCGGCGCTGGCGGTGGCCACGCTGGACCAGCGCCGCTGATGCGCCAGGTGCGGATCCAGGACACGCTGAGCGGCGAGCTGCGCCCGCTCGAGCCGCGCGAGGACGCGCGCGTGGGCATCTATGCCTGCGGGCCCACCGTCTACGGGCCGCTGCACGTGGGCAACGCGCGCCCGTACGTGGTCTTCTCGCTGCTCAAGCGCTTCCTCCAGCACGAGGGGTACGAGGCCACGTTCGTGTCCAACGTGACCGACGTCAACGACAAGATCTACGACGCGGCGCGTGACCAGGGTGTGAGCAGCGCCCAGCTGGCGCGCGAGATGACCGAGCGCTACGAGCGCGACACCGCCCGCCTGGGACTCGGCCGTCCCGACCGCGAGCCCAAGGCCAGCGAGACCATCGACGAGATCGTGGCGCTGATCGAGGCGCTGATCGAGAGCGGCCACGCCTACGCCACGAGCGGCGACGTGTACTTCCGAGTGGCCAGCTTCCCGGAGTACGGCAAGCTGTCGAACCGCTCGCTGGAGGACATGGACCAGGGCGAGGACGACGTGCCCGACAGCGCGGCGGTCAAGGAGAGCCCGCACGACTTCGCGCTGTGGAAGGCGCACAAGCCGGGGGAGGACACCGCCTGGGACACGCCGTGGGGCCGCGGGCGCCCGGGCTGGCACATCGAGTGCTCGGCGATGGCCGAGACCATCCTCGGGCTGGACTTCGAGATCCACGGCGGCGGCTCGGACCTGGTCTTCCCCCACCACGAGAACGAGATCGCGCAGACGGAGGCCGCCCGTGGCCGGCCGCTGGCGCGGCTCTGGATGCACAACGGGATGGTCCAGTTCGGCGACGAGAAGATGTCGAAGTCGCTGGGCAACATCCGATCGCTCGAGGGCGCGCTCGACGAGGTCGGGGCCGAGGCGCTGGTGATGTACTTCGTGGGCGGCCACTACCGCCAGCCGATCGTGTACTCGGAGGAGGCGCTGGAGCAGGCCCGGAGCAGCGTCGGGCGCATCCGCGAGCTGGGGCGGCGCCTGGACCCCCACGGGCCGGACCTCGAGGGCGGCGCCGAGCACGCCGACCGCTTCCGGGACTCGCTGGCCGACGACTTCAACACGCCGGCGGCGCTGGCCGAGGTGTTCGGCTGGGTGGCCGAGGCCAATCGCCGGCTGGACGCGGGCGAGCGGGTGGGCCCCGGCTCGCTGCGCGAGATGCTCTGGAGCCTTGGCCTGGAGCGGCTGCTGGAGCCCGAGGACGAGGCACCGGACCCCGACGCGGTGCGGCTCTTGGAGGAGCGCGAGACGGCGCGCGCGGAGCGCGACTTCGCCACGGCGGACGCCCGCCGCGACGAGCTGGCGGCGCGCGGCTGGCAGGTGCGCGACACGCCCGAGGGCCCGCGGCTGGTGCGCGCGGGCTGAGGCCTACCATCGGTCGCATGGCAGAGCCGGGCAATCGCCAGCGGTCCTCGCCAGCGGAGTGATCGTCTACGGCCGCAACGCGGTTCGCGAGGCGCTGCGCGGCAGGCGCGCCGTGTCGACCGTGTGGGCCGGCGGCGGCGCGGCGCGGGAGCCGTGGCTGCGCGAGCTGGCGCTGCGCTCCGCTGACGACGCGGAGCTGGAGGCGCTGTGCGGCTCCCCCGACCACCAGGGCGTGTGCGCCGAGGTGGCCGAGTTCGAGTACGCGGACGCCGCCGGGCTCCTGCGCGGCGAGAACGCGCTGGTCGTGTGCCTGGATCAGGTTCAGGACCCCCGCAACCTGGGGGCCGTGTGCCGCGTGGCCGAGTGCGCGGGAGCCGCGGGCGTGGTGATCGGCGAGCGCCGCGCGGCGCAGGTCACGCCCGTGGTGTGCCGCGCGTCCGCGGGCGCGGTCGAGCACCTGCCGGTGGCGCGCGTTCGCAACGTGGCGGACTACCTGGCCGAAGCCAAGCAGGAGGATGCCTGGGTTTATGGAGCCTCGCTGGCGCCGGGCGCGGTCCCGTACGACCAGCCGGACTACCGCGGCCGCGTCGTGCTCGTGCTCGGATCGGAGGGCAGCGGCCTGAGACCGCGCGTGGCGGCGGCCTGCGACGGCCTGGTCGAGCTTCCACTGCACGGGCGGATCGAGTCGCTCAACGTCTCGGCGGCCGCCGCGGCGCTCCTGTACGGAATCTTGCACCTGCGCGCGAAAGCGCTTGACAAGGTTCCATAAACATGGGAAGCTCGCGCCACAGATAAGGCTTGACCTGAGCTTCAGTCTCTGGTCGGGCATTGGTCTGGCGCTACCAGGGGAGGTAAGTGCGCCTCGGCTTTTCGGCCGTACGCTCGCGCGTCCGGTCGGGAGGGAGATGCTGTGGCAATCACCGCCTCGTCGCGTAGCTCTCAACCTCTACTCGAGGTTGATGATCACTATCTCGTCGCGCTGTGCAAGCAGGGCAAGCGGGATGCATACGACCGGATCGTCAAGCGCTACTACGGCTTCGTCCGCCTGAAGGCGTCGTCGTACTTCCTGATCGGGGGCGACTCCGACGACCTGATCCAGGAGGGCCTCGTTGGGCTCTACAAGGCGGTGAGGGACTACCGCACCGACCGCGAGTCGAGCTTCCGCAACTTCGCGGAGCTGTGCATCACGCGGCAGATCATCACGGCGGTCAAGACCTCCACCCGCAACAAGCACACGCCGCTCAACCAGTACGTGTCGTTCTCGCAGACGCCCGCCGCCTCCGGCGACGGGGAGCCGACCCTGGACGAGGTCCTGCCCGGCCCGACCGCCCACGACCCCGTCAACCAGGTGATCTCGTCCGAGGAGCTCCACAGCCTCGTGGCCTGCCTCTCGAGCGTGCTGTCGGAGCTCGAGAGCTCGGTGCTGTCGCTCTACCTCGACGGTTACTCGTACGAGACGATCGGCGAGCATCTGGCCTGCGACACGAAGACGGTGGACAACGCACTCCAGCGCGTGAAGCGCAAGGTGGGCGCGCACCTCGACTCGCGCAACGTCCTGCTCTAGGACCGGGCGCAAAGCCAGGCGGGCCGGCACGGAGGCCTGGCCCGCTCAAGGCATGACCCGCACGGGCCGACTCCAAGGAGGAGCCCATGGTTCGTCCTGTCGCAGTCGTCCCCCTGCTCGCCGCCCTCCTGCTTGCCTTCATCGGCCTCGCCGCGGCCACGGCCACGAGGGCCGGACGGGCCGCCGCGAAGCCCATTGCGGCGGCGCCCCTGGCCGCTCCCAGAGCGGCTCCACGGGCGAGGACGCTCCAATCGCTCGGCACGGTCGGCTCGGGCCGCCCCGCGGCGACGACCCCCGCGCGACCGGCCAGCAGGCCGCCATCGTTCGAGCTGCTCCGGGTACGCGGCGGACGCGCGATCCACCTCCGCGCGCGCCCGGGAGGCCGCGTGGTCGCCACCGTCGCGCCGCGCACCGCATTCGGATCGCCGGCCACCCTGTCGGTCGTGGCTCGGCGCGGCCACTGGGTCGGGGTGCCGAGCTCCGCCCTTCCAAACGGCAAGCTCGGGTGGATCGACGAGCGCTCGCCGTCGGCCTCGCGCGGCCACGCATCGGTCCAGCTCGTCGTGAACCTGGGTCGCCGGACGCTCGAGCTGCGCTCGCAAGGCCGCGTCAAGCGCACGATCCGGGTTGCCGTCGGGCGTTCCGGGACGTCCACCCCCACAGGCCGGTTCTCGGTGACGGACAAGCTCTCGGGGGGCCAGTACGGCCCTTACTACGGCTGCTGCGTCCTCGCGCTCTCCGGCCACCAGCCCCACCCGCCGCCGGGATGGCAGGGGGGCGACCGCCTCGCGATCCACGGCACCGACGCCCCCGGCACCATCGGCACGGCCTCCTCGGCCGGGTGCCTGCGCGCGGCCGACAGCGACCTCCGCGTGCTGATGCGCCGCGTGCCGCTGGGCACGCCCGTGCTGATCCGCGCCTAGCCGTAGGTCCCGACCGCGCGGTCGTCCCGGCCGGAACGGACAGCAGCAATGAGGGGTGGTCCGGAGTAGCCGGTCCAGCCCAGCGTTCGTCCATTCGACCACCTCATAGGGTGGTCGAATGGACGTTTGCCCGCTCGACGGAGGGGTCAGCCAGCTCGCTGCACCGCGGCGGCCGCGTCGCCCGCGCCCAGCCTCAGTGCGCCGAGCTCCGTGGGTGCCACCAGGCGCGGCGCCCGCGCCACCAGGCGGACCAGAGTCAGCCGGCCGCCGA
>JAXDIC010000116.1:0-3083 GCA_034664185.1 Thermoleophilaceae bacterium | reverse complement strand
GCTCCGCAGCCGGCGGTGGCCGCGGCCGAGACTCCCGCGGCGAGCCACCCGCGTCCCCTCATCGCGCCTCTCCCCGTTCCTCACGGGACGGTGGGTCGCCGCCGCGCGCGGCCTCGATCGCCGACATCAGCCCGAGCCAGCCCGAAAAGGGGCGGTCCAGGCCGCCGTCGTCCTCGTGGTCGTATAGCCGGCCCTCGATCGGCTCGGCGTCGAACCGAACCTCGAGCCCCAGTCGCCTTGGCTCCCCCGCCGCGCTCATGGGCCTGACGGTGGCACCGCCCAGAGCGCCGCACAACGGGGAGAACCCTGATCCCGCACCCCAAACTTTTCGCGGTACGGCGCACGAACGGCGATTTGCCCTGTAAACGGTGCGGTGTGCAGCAGACCGTCATCGCCGCGTTGCTCGAACGCGAGACCGAGCTGGAGCAGCTCGACCGCCTCGTGGAGGACGCGTGCGCCGGTCGAGGCCGCCTGGTCCTCGTCGAGGGCCCGCCCGGAATCGGCAAGACGCGCCTGCTGGAAGCGGCCCGCGGGCAGGCACGCGAGCGGGGCATGGCCGTGCTCTCCGCTCGCGCCTCGGAGCTCGACCGCGAGTTTCCGTTCGGGGTCGTGCGCCAGCTGTTCGAGCCGCTGGTCGCGAACGCCGATCCGGGCCGTCGCGCGACGTTGCTCCAAGGCGCGGCCGGCTTGGCCGCGCCGCTGCTGGGCGGCGACTCGCCGGAGCGCGACGCCCCGGCAACGGGCGCGGACCCGTCGCTGGCGCACTTCCACGCCCTCTACTGGCTGACCGCCAACCTGGCCGAGCAGGGTCCGGCGGCGCTGGTCATCGACGACCTCCACTGGGCCGACGCCAGCTCGCTGCGCTTCCTGCAGTTCCTGATTCCGCGCCTGGACGAGCTGCCCGTCCTGGTCGCGATCGCGGCCCGGCCGCCCGAGCCCGGTGCCGACCGGGAGCCGATCGACGCGCTGGCCACCGACCCGCTGGCGCTGATCCTGCGCCCCGCGCCACTCGGTGACGCCGGCGTGGCGACCGTGATAGCCGCCGAGCTGGGCGACGCCGCGGACAGCGGGTTCCGCGACGCCTGCCGCCGGGCGACCGGCGGCAACCCGTTCCTCCTGCGCGAGCTACTGCGCGAGCTGGCGGCCGAGGGGGTGGCGCCCAGCGCCGCGCAGGCGCCGCTCGTGCGCCAGCTGGCTCCTCCGACGGTGGCCCGCGCGGTGCTGCTGCGGCTGGCGCGGCTGGACGACGACGCGTCGGCGCTGGCGCGCGCCGTGGCGGTGCTGGGCGACGGCGCGCCGCTCCGACGGGCGGCGGCTCTCGCCGGCCTGCCGGACGAGCGGGCCGGCCAGCTCGCGGCGGCGCTGGCTTCGGCCGACATCCTGGCAGCGGCGCGGCCGCTGGCCTTCGCGCACCCCATCCTGCGCTCGGCGGTCTACAGCGACATCGACCCGGTCGAGCGCGCCCAGGCCCATCGGCGGGCCGCCGCACTGCTCGCGGACGAGGGCGACGGAGCCGATGCGGTCGCCGTCCAGCTGCTGGCAACCGAGCCGGCCGGCGATCCCTACGTGGCGGCGACGCTTCGTGAGGCGGCCGAGCGCGCTCTGGCGCGCGGCGCCGCCCCGACGGCCGTGGCATGCCTGCGGCGCGCGCTCGCCGAGCCGCCGCCGCGAACCGAGCGCGGCGGGCTCGTTCTCGAGCTGGCCTCGGCCGAACTGCGCGCGGGCGACCCGGTGGCGGCCGTCGAGCACTTCGACGAGGGCGTGCGACTGACGTCCGATCCTCGCCTGCGCGCGCTGTGCACCTGGGAGCAGGTGCTGGCGCTGCAGGCCGTCGGTCGCCACGACGATGCCTTCGCTCTGAGGGAGCGCGCCGTCGAGCAGGTGGCGGTCGTCGACCGGGATCTGGCCATGTCGGTCGAGGCCAGCCTGATCGCCAGCGCGCGACTCGACCTGTCGCGACTGCCGTGGGCGCGTCAGCGGCTCCAGCGCCACCGCGGGCGTCTCTCGGTCGCCACGGGGGCCGAGGCGCGGCTCTTGGTCACGCAGGCCCACCTCGACGCCTTCTCGAGCGGCAACCGGGAGCCGGCCGAGGCGCTGGCTGACGTGGCCGAGGCTGCGCTCGCATCCGGGCACCTGCTCGACGAGGGCACAGGCCTGACGACCCCGTTCTTCGGGGCGGTCGAAGTGCTGATGCTGGCCGACCGCGCGGAGCCCGCGCGCCGCGCCCTCGACGAGGCGCTGGAGGACGCGCGGCGGCGCGGCTCGGGGCCGTCGTTCGCCTTCGCCTCGGGGTGGCGCTGCCTGCTGCTGGCGCGGGAGGGCGCGCTGGCCGAGGCGGAGGCAGACGCGCGCAGCTGCGCCGAGCTGTCGCTTCCCCAGGGGTGGTTCCTGGTGGCCCCGCTGATGCTGGGTTACGTGCTCGACGTTCTCGTCGATCGCGGCGAGCTGGACGACGCCGAGCGGCTGCTCGAGCGCAGCGGGATGGCTGCCCGTCCGGCCGACCAGGACCTCACGTTCGACCCGGTGGTGCACGCTCGAGCACGCCTGCGCGCCGCGCGCGGCGACGTGGCCGGTGGGCGAGCCGACCTGGCGGGACTCGTGCGGCGGCGCGCGCGCTGGAACACCTACCCGACGCTGGTGCCGGCGCTGCTCGCCGCACCGGAGCTGGCGGCCGACGACCCGGGCGAGGCGCGTGCGGGCGCCGAGCGGATGCTGACCGAGGCGCACACGTGGGGCACCCCGCGCGCGATCGGTATGGCCCTGCGCGCCGCCGCCCTGGGCGCGGGCGGGACGCGCGGCCTGGAGCTGCTCCATGAGGCCGTAGCGGTGCTCGAGCCCTCGCCGGCGCGGCTCGAGCACGCGCGCGCCCTGGCGGACCTCGGTGCCGCCCTGCGGCGGGCCAACCGCCGCGCGGCCGCGCGCGATCCCCTGCGCCAGGCGCTGGACCTCGCGGACGCCTGCGGGGCCGGTCCGCTGGCCCAGCGGGCGCGCCAGGAGCTGCGAGCGGCGGGCGGCCGGCCGCGTCGCGCGCGGATCTCGGGCGTTCATGCGCTGACGGCGAGCGAGCGGCGCATCGCGACGAT
>JAXDIC010000107.1:0-3011 GCA_034664185.1 Thermoleophilaceae bacterium | reverse complement strand
ACCAGCGGCGGATGGCCGCCGAGGTCTTCTCGCCCAGCGCGGTGTGGGCCTCGTCGCAGATGACGATCGTGTAGGCGTCGGAGATGCGACCGGCGTTGCGAACGAACCACTGGTAGGTCTCGACGGTGACCGGGCCGACGGAGCCCGTGGTGCCCTCGCCGTCGAGCAGGGCCGGCGACTCGCGCTTGGCGTAGCCGCGGGTCCGCAGCTCGCCGAGGAACTGGTCGACGAGGTTGCGCCGGTGGGTGAGGATGAGCACGCCGCCGGTGCGCGAGGCCTCGACGAAGCCCATCGCGGCCACCGTCTTGCCCGCCCCGGTGGCGTGCTCGAACCAGAACCGCTTGCCCGCGTTTGGATCCTCGGGCTGCTCGTCCAGCTGAACGTCTTCGTCGAGCTCGGCCTCCGAGTCCTCCCAGTCCAGCGGCTCCTCGTCGTCGGCGGCCTCGCGGTCGCCGTTCTCGTCCAGCTCAAGGTCCTCCTCGCCGGGAATCGCGGCGGAGGCGAGCTCCGCCGGCTCGGGGATGTCCGTGACGGCCCCATTGCCGTTGGCGCCGTTGCCGGTGCGCTGGATTTCGGCCAGCAGCGCGGTCAGCGTGCCGGACAGCGCGTCGACCTGGTGGGCCGACAGCACCGCCCCATCGGCCAGGTGGGGCTCGTCCTCTGACAGCAGGCGCTCCAGCCCCAGCAGCAGCGAGAACGAGCGCCGCCACTCGATTGAGGGAATTCGGTTTCCCGCCTCGATCTCGCTCAGCGCAGCGTCGAGCGCCCGGCGACGGGGCGAGCCGGGAGCCAGCGCTTCTTCGAGGGCCTCGCCCTCGTGGACGAACCGTTCACGCGTGAACAGTTCTGCGCGCGCAATCGCGGCAGGATTGGGAAACGGGGTGGAAGCACCCATGGAATTAACGGGCTTTCGCGTCCTGGTGTGCGAGCCGCAGCTATAAGTCGTAGCGACTCAAGAAGACTCAGTAGAAACGTGACCGGCGATCAGCCTCAGTCGCCCACGGCCCCTCGCCGAATTAGTTCCTAGTGGGTAAGGAGTATCTTAGCGCTTAGATCCGGACGCGTTGTGTGGGGAGCGTCTACACCGCTTGTGGCAAGCTCTGCGGCTGTGGCAGCGACCGTCGGCTATGAGGTGCGCCGGGTCCGCAACGAGCGGGAGATGAAGGCGGCGCTCAAGCTGCGCCACGACGTGTTTTGCGTCGAGCAGGGAGTGCCCGAGCGCGAGGAGGTGGACGGGCGCGACCCCGACGGTATCCACCTGGTGGCGGTGGCGGCCGGACGGCTGCTCGGGACCTGCCGGCTGCTGTTGATCGGTCGCACCGTGCAGTTCAGCCGGCTGGCTGTGCATCCGGCCGTGCGCCGGCGGGGGATCGCCACCGCACTGCTCGAGGCCGCCGAGACCGAGGGCACCGAGGCCGGGGCCCGGCGCTTGGTCCTGCACGCCCAGACTTACGCTCGAACCCTGTACGAGCACGCCGGATACCGGGCCCGGGGCAGCCTGTTCCGGGAAGCCGGGATCGAGCACGTGGCGATGGAGAAGGAGCTCCCGTAGTCGGGAGCGGCCGCCAAGTTGCCTGAGCTGCGGATCGACCCGCTGACCGGACAGCGGGCGATCATCGCGGGCGACCGGGCGGGGCGTCCCGGCGGGGAGCTCCGGGTCGACGGCGCGGCGCCGATCGATCCCGAATCGGACCCATTCGCCGAGGGCCACGAGGATCGCACCCCACCCGAGCTGTTCGCCGTCCGGGCCGGAGGAGGCCCCCCGGACTCTCCGGGGTGGACGGTCCGGGTCGTGCCCAACCTGTACCCCGCCCTGCGCCCCGACGCTCCCCAGCCGCCACCCGAGGCCAACCGGGATCTGTTCTGGGCCGCGCCGGCCCGCGGGGCTCACGAGGTCATCGTCAACGCCCCCGACCCCGTGGTCTCCCTGTCCGAGCTGAGCGTCGCCCAGGTCGCCGGCGCGGTCGAGGTGTGGCGAGAGCGGATGCGGGCCCATGCCGGCGCCGCATACGTCCATCTCAGCGTCAACGAACGGCGCGAGGCGGGAGCGTCGCTGCCCCACACCCACTCCCAGCTCTACGCGCTGGACTTCGTGCCCGCCGCCGTGGCCCGTGAGCGAGAGCGCTTCAGCGCCTACGCCACCCGGACCATGGGCGGGAATCTGCTGGCTGACCTGGTCCAGGAGGAGGTCCGCCGCCGCGAGCGGGTCGTGGCCATCGACGACGAGACCGTGCTGATGGCGCCCTACGGGTCTCGCGTCCCGTTCCAGCTGCTCATTGCCCCCCGAACCCCTCGGGCGCGCTACGAGGACGAGGGCCCGGCCGGCGCCGCGATGCTCCACGACGCGCTCACCCGGCTGGCCCGCCGCCTGGGCGCCAGCCCACCGCTCAACCTCTGGGTCCGCACGGCCCCGCGCGACGCCGAGCGCTTCTGCTGGCGGATCGACATCCTGCCTCGGCTGACGCACTTCGCCGGTCTGGAGCTGGGTGCCGGCGTGCACCTGAACATCCTGGCCCCGGAGCAGGCGGCGGCCGATCTGCGGGAGGCGTAGTGCGAGCCCTGGTCCAGCGCGTGTCGCGGGCGTCCGTGAGCGTCGATGGGGAGGTCGTGTCGGCCATCGGCCCGGGGCTGCTCGTGCTGCTAGGCGTATCGAGAGATGACACCGAATCGGACGCCGAGTGGCTGGCCGACAAGATCCGGGTGCTGCGCGTGTTCCCGGACGCCGAGGGGCGGATGAACGAGCCGTTGGGCGACCGCGAGCTGCTGTGCGTCTCGCAGTTCACGCTCTACGGCGACGCCCGCCGGGGCAACCGGCCCAGCTACACCCGGGCGGCCCCGCCCGAGGGGGCCGAGCCGCTGTACGAGCACTTCTGCGAGCTGACAGGCGCCCGGCGCGGCGTGTTCGGGGCGCTGATGCAGGTCGAGCTGATCAACGACGGGCCGGTGACGCTGCTGGTGGAGAGCCCGGAGCGGAGTAGCCGGTAGCGCGCCGCGTCCCCGCCTCGCGCTGC
>JAXDIC010000007.1:0-4800 GCA_034664185.1 Thermoleophilaceae bacterium | reverse complement strand
AGCGTCGTGGACTTCAACCGCGGCGGCACCCCGCTCGTGGAGATCGTGTCGGAGCCGGACCTGAGCACCGCGGCGGAGGCGGGCGACTGGCTGCGGCTGCTGCGCGCCACCCTGCGATCGACCGGCGTCTCGGACGTGAACATGGAGGAGGGGTCGCTGCGCTGCGACGCCAATGTGTCGATCCGCCCCGCGGGAGAGGCGACCCTGGGGACGAAGACCGAGCTGAAGAACATGAACTCGTTCCGGTTCCTCGAGCGGGGAATCGACGCCGAGATCGCGCGCCAGGAGGCGATCCTACGCGCCGGCGGGACGGTGGACCAGGAGACGCTGCACTTCGACCCCGTCACGGGCGACATCAGCCCGCTGCGCTCGAAGGAGTACGCGCACGACTACCGCTACTTCCCCGAGCCGGACCTGGTGCCGCTGGCGCCCACGGAGGAGATGGTGCGCCGTGCGCGGGAGGCGCTGCCCGAGCTGCCCGCCGCGCGCGCGGAGCGCTTCGAGTCCGCGGCTGGGCTGCCCGCCGACACGGCCCGCCTGCTGGCGTTCCGCGGCGAGCTGGGCGACTACTACGAGGCCGCGCTGGCCGCCGGCGGCGACGTGGACCCGCGCGCGCTTGCCACCTGGGTGACCAACGACCTGGTGGGCACGCTGGACGACGGGCAGGACCCCGGGGAGTCGAGGGTGGAGCCGCGCGCTCTGGCCGGGCTGGTGGCCATGGTGGCCGCCCGGCGCATCTCGCAGTCCGCCGCCAAGTCGGTGCTGGAGGTCCTGGCGGCCGAGGGCGGCGACCCGGAGGCGATCGCCGCCGAGCGCTCGCTGGAGATGGCGGGCGGGGACGAGCTGACCGGCATCGTGGAGCGGGCGATGGAGCAGAACGCCGACGTGGTGGAGAAGATCCGCGCCGGCAACGACAAGGCGATCGGCGCCATCGTCGGGGCGGTCATGCGCGAGACCAAGGGCCGCGCCGACGGCGGCGAGGTGCAGCGCATCGTCCGGGAGCGCATCGGGGGCTGATCGGCCCCCCGTCGTGGTGGGGAAAAGCGGGCCGGTCAACGTCGCCTGACGCCGGTCCGCTGGCCCGCGCGGACCGGGGCGTATCATCGGCGCACGAGCCGCTTTCCGAGGAGGTTTGCCCGATGCCGCGACTGATCCGCATGGACCAAACCGGCCACTCCACGCTCGCCGAGTGGACGGCCGAGGACGAGAAGGCGTACCACGACGCAGTGCAGGCGTTCCGGCGCGAGCTGGACGAGGGCTACATAGGCGTGGTCAGCGACGGGCCAGGCCACGCGACGCAGGTGCGCGAGCTGCCGGCCGACGCCGACCTGGTGGTACTCCGCCGCCCCATAGCCGGCGGGTAAGGCCCCCGGTGGAGGCAGCCGGCTTCCCGGCGGAGGGCGCCACCGCCCTCCCCGAGCTCGCCGCCGTCCCCTGGCGCCAGCGAGCCAGCGAGCAGTCGCTTCGGCGCCGCGGAGCGCTCTGGACGCTGACCACGGTCGCGCACGTGGTGCCGTTCGTCGCCGTGGCGGTGGTGCTCATGCTGCTCCAGCCCCTGTCCGCCCCGGTGGCGGCGATCGCGCTCGCGCACGCGTGGATCATCCCCGAGCTGTACGCGGTGCGCGGGGCCAACACCGTTCGACCCAAGCGCCGCCCCAGCATGCCGGCGGAGCCCGTGGCGCAGGGCTTCCTGGGCGACCTGCTGGGGCACGACGAGCGCGAGCTTCAGCGCCAGACCGGGCTGGCCATGGAGCGGGGCGATCTCGGCACCTGGCTCGTGGCGGAGGCCGGCGCGCTCTTGGTGGTTCCCGGCGGGCGGCGCGTGCACTGCTTCTGCGTGGCGGCCGTGGACCGCGACCTGCCCCCGTCCGACCGGATCGCCCATCTGCTGCTGGCGCTGCGCACCGACGAGACCGGGTTCGCCACCGTCGCCAACCACGCCTTCTCCGGCGCTCCCTGGCGCGTGGCCCGCAGGATGGACTCCCGCGGGCGCCCGGCGCTGGCCGCAGCCCGGCGGGCCTCCGCATCGATCTGATTAGGTAGCCGGCCATGGCCTGGCGCGTGGTGATAGCCGGTGGCGGCTTCGGTGGCTTCCATGCCGCGCGCCGGTTGGAGGCCGTCCTCCCTGCGCAGAGCGCCCAGGTCACGCTGGTCACCGCGGAGAACTTCCTGCTCTACACCCCGCTGCTGCCCGGCGCCGCGGCCGGAACTCTCGAGCCGCGGCACGTCGTGATCCCGCTGCGCGAGGAGCTCGAGCGCACCGAGATCCGGCTCGGGCGCGTGACCGGCGCGGACCTCGAGCGCTCGACCCTGCGGATGACCAGCGTGGACGGGCGCGACGAGGCGCTGGCCTACGACCAGCTGATCGTGGCGCTGGGGTCGATCTCACGCGTCCCCCCGATTCCCGGCCTGGCGGAGCACGGCCTCGGGTTCAAGACGCTGGCGGAGGCGATCGCGCTGCGCAACCGGGCGATCCTCAACCTGGAGATCGCCGAGTCGCTGGACGATCCCGAAGCCCGCCGTGCCTTCCTGACGTTCGTGTTCGTGGGGGCGGGCTACGCCGGCGTCGAGGGCATCGCCGAGCTGCAGGACTTCGTCGCGGACGTGATCCATCGCTACCCGCGCTGTCGCCTGGACGGCACGCGCTGGCTGCTCCTGGACGCCGAGGAGCGGATCATGCAGGAGATCTCTCCCAGCCTGGCGGAGTTCGCGACACGGGAGCTGCGGAGCAGGGGGATCGAGGTGCAGACCGGCACGCGGCTGAACTCGGTGGAGGTCGACCGCGTGACGCTCTCCGACGGCGAGGTCGTGCCCACGCACACCCTGTGCTGGACCGCTGGGGTGCGACCGCCGTCGCTGGTGGGTGAGCTGGGGCTGGCGATCGGCGACGGCCGGCGACTCCTGGTGGACGAGACGCTGCGGGCCGAGGGGCATCCCAACGTGTGGGCGATCGGCGACTCGGCGGCGGTGCCGGACCCCGCCCAGCACCGCCGCAAGCCGTGCCCCCCGACAGCTCAGCACGCGGTTCGGCAGGGGCGCCTGGCCGCGGACAACGTGGCGGCGGCGCTCGGCCACGGGCGCGTACGCAAGTTCCGCTACCGCACGTTGGGAGTGTTCGTCGACCTGGGGCGCCACGAGGCGGTGGCCACCATGCTCGGCCTGAAGCTGCGCGGCTTCCCGGCCTGGTGGGCGGCGCGTACCTACCACCTGGCGATGATGCCGGGCACCGCGCGCAAGCTGCGACTGGTGGTCGACTGGACGGTGGGGCTGCTGTTCGGGCGTGCGTCCGCGGAGTTGGGGCAGCTGGGCCATCCGCCGTCCCTGCACGGCTCGCTCGACACGGACGAGCTGGCCCAGGAGCCGGGCCAGCCGCCGGTGGAAACGGTTCATCGCGGGTGAGCGACTGGCGGATCCGCAGCGTTCGGGTTACTGTGAGGCTCGCGCTGGGGCCTCCTCCAGCGGGCACCGCACGGATGCAAGAAGGGGACACCACATGCGAAAGCGCCTAGCGCTCAGCGCCGTGCTCGCGACGGGCGCGGCGGCCATCTCGATCGGTGTGCCGGTCTCGGCCGGCGCAAGCGATTCCCCGGTCATCACCTACTGCGGCCCGATCCTGGACGGCACGAGCGGTCCCGACCTCCTGGTGGGCAACGACCACCGCAACCTGATCCGCGGCTTTGGAGGGAACGACCGGATCTACGGCATGGGCGACGGCGACTGCATCGTCGGCGGACCGGGCAACGACTACATCGACGGCGCGGCGGGGGCGGACGATATCTACGGCGGCACGGGCAACGACTACCTCATCGGCGGGCCCGACGAGGACCACCTGGTGGGCAACAACGGCAACGACGTGCTGATCGGCGGACCCGACGAGGACCGGCTGATCGGCGGCCGGGGCAACGACGTGATCAAGGGAGGCGACGGGTACGACGTGATCCGCGCCGGACCCGGCAACGACTACATCGACGGTCGCGGCCACGGGCTCGACACGATCGACTGCGGGGGCGGGATCGACTACGTCATAGCCCGACGCGGGGAGCGGCTGTTCCGCTGCGAGAAGGTCAAGCTCGTCCCGTGACAGCCGTCCTGCGACTTTAAGCTGGCCACAGCGCCCGGACGTAGACTGCCGGCCGTGGAGGCGCCCGAGCTGACGATCCGCGAGGGCACTCTCGCCGACCTGGCCGCGACGTTCGAGCTCTCCGAGCGCGCCATGCACGCGGTGGCCGCCCGGCAGGGCGTGGTGCCCCGCGACGCGGCGCTGACCGAGGCGCGGATCCGCAGCGATTGGGTCAGGCACCGGTCGCTGATCGAGTTCATGGCCGCGCAGCCGGGCGGTCGCTACGTGATCTGCGAGGGGGCCGACGGCCTGCTGGGCTACGCGCGCGTGGTGCGGTTCGGCGCCATGGAGCAGCTGACCGAGTTGATGGTCGACCCCGACCACCAGGGCCACGGGATCGGCCGTGCGCTGTTGGAGCGCTGCTGGCCTGGCGATCCGAGCCCGGACCTGGACAGGATCGTCGTGGCCGCGGGAGCTCCCAACGACCTGACGCTGTACACGGAGTTCGGCGTGATGCCGATCGGCGGTCACTGGCACATGCGCGTCCGCACCGAGGAATACCTGTTCCATCGCTCCCAGGAGACCGATGCGCCGATCCCGCAGGTGCACGTGCTCAAGCCCGACCGGGCGGTGGCGGAGTGGGTGCACCTGGAGCCCGACGCCGTCGGGCACGACCGCCGCCCGCTGCACGAGTTCTTCGCCCGCGACCGCAGCTGCCTGGCGTTCTCCGAGGCCGGCAC
>JAXDIC010000004.1:0-2773 GCA_034664185.1 Thermoleophilaceae bacterium | reverse complement strand
CACCTCACTCGGCGTCCTCGGCGCCGCCGCCATCGCCCAGACACTCATCTTCGTGCTGTCAGGGTCGGTGGCGCTTCTGGCCGACCTCATCCACAACTTCGGGGACGCACTCACGGTCCTGCCGCTGGGCATCGCTTTTCTGATGCGCTCAGAGCGCGCTGAGCGCACCGCCGGGCTGTTCGTGGTCGGGGCGATCTTCATCAGCGCCTGTGTCGCCGCGGCCGAGGCCGTGCTGCGCCTCATCCATCAGAGTCCGCCGACCCATCTGTGGGTGCTGGCGGCGGCCGGGGTCATCGGGTATCTGGGCAACTTCATCGCGGCACGGGTCCGCACGCGCGCAGGGCTCCGGCTCGACAGCCCCGCTCTCATTGCCGACGGCAACCACGCCCGTGCCGACGCGTACGTCTCGCTGGCGGTCATCGCCTCCGCGGCGGTCGTCGCGGCGGGCGCCCCCGTCGCCGATCCGCTCATCGGCCTGGCGATCACGCTCGTCATCCTGCGCATAACCTGGCAGTCGTGGGTGACCGTGCGCGGGCGTGACCCCCACCACCACGGGACGCGCTAGGTACCAGCGCGAGGTGATCTCGCTCCGCCAGGTCGCCGCGCCGGACCTGCCGCGGTTCTTCGAGCACCAGCGTGATCCCGAAGCGGTTGCGCTCGCCGCGTTCTCTCCTCGTGATCGTGTGGCGTTTGATGCACATTGGACGAGGATCCTCGAGGACTACACGGTCAGCGCCAGACCGGTTCTCGCCGGTGGCGAGGTGGTCGGGAACATCGTGTGCTTTGGACCAGAGGCTGTCGCGCAACCAGTCGCCCTAGTGAAAAGGTGATAACGCGATCGGACCCGCCTGGCCCCGAACGCGGTGGCGGGGATCTCCCGCGGGCCGGCGATCGCGATGATGGGTCCCTAACGTGAATATTTGGCCGGTTAAACGCCCATCGTGGTGACGGTGGCCGTCGCCGGGCCGGTCCGGGTGCCGGTCGGCGAGATTGTGGGCTGAGCGGCCTTCCTCGCGTTATCAATTCATGACAAACCCCAGGGCCCCGCCCGGGCCTACGCGACAGCCTCGACCACCCAGCGATCGCAAGGTGGGTTACTGGTTTGGTCGTGAGCACTGGGTAGGGGACGTGCCACCCGAGTGCTGGACAGTTCTTCGCGGAAGTTCGCGAGCGGCCGCTCTACGCGGCCGTAGCCGAGCACAACATGGTCTCGCTCCGGGTTCTGCAGAAGTGCGGCTTCAGGCCCTACGGCGCGCCCACGGCGGCGGAAGACGGGATCGTCGAGATCGTGCTCAGGCTGTCCCGCTCGGCGAACGGGTGAGCTCAGGCCCCGGCCCAGGGCCCGGCGACCGCTGAGCTCAGGCCCCGGTCCAGCGCTCGGCGCCGCTGAGCGTCTCGCTGCGGACCGTCCCCTGGAGCTCCAGGTGTCGCAGGTAGCAGAGCGTCTGCGCCAAAAACCAGGCGGCGTTGGAGAGGCCGAGCGGTTCGTCGTAGATCTCGGGGGCGATCTCGATCGCGGTCCGCGGCTCGGAGCGGAGCGCCGCCTGCGCCGCCTCGAGTCGCTCGCGGACGAGCCGGCGGTTGCCCTCGATGTGGCCGTGCACGTCGACGAACGGCTTGCCGTGGCCCGACAGCGCCAGGCGCGCGTCGAGCGCGTCGACGCGGTCCAGCGAGGTGAGGAACTCGCCCACAGGATCAGGGGTCCAGCCGTAGTCGTAGAACAACGAGATCCGCCCCAGCACGTGGTCGCCGGAGATCAGCCGCCGGCGCTCTGCCTGGTACAGGCACACCTGCGAGGGGGCGTGGCCCGGGGTCTCGTGCACCGACCAGGTGCCGAGGTCGGTCTCGATCTCCACTCCGGGCACGAGCGCGCGATGGGGCTCGATGTAGCTGGCGACCCCCGACGGCATGTCCTTGGCGCGCTTGGCGTAGGCGGCCAGCGCCGCCTCGGGCACACCGCTCTGGCGCCCCACCTCGAGCCGGCGGGCCAGCGCCGCGTCGGGATCGTCCCGGGTCGCGAACGCGTGCTCGTGACGGGGGTGCATCCACAACTCGCAGCCGGCGCGCTGGACGATCGGTCCGGCCTGGCCCCAGTGGTCGGAGTGGGCGTGGGTGCAGGCCACCAGCCGCACGTGCTCGAGGCGGAGGTTGACCTGGTCGAGCGCGCGCTCGAGCTGCGCCAGCGAACCCGGCTCATGCATCCCGGTGTCGATCAGCACGACGCCGGAGCCGGCGCCGATGGCCCAGGCGTTGCCGTGCGGAACGCCGGGCCAGGGGAGGGGGAGGCGCAGGCGCCACAGGCCCGGCAGCACCCGCTCGCCTCGTCCGAGCTCACGTTGTCGCGTCACGCGGCGCACGATATTGGTGACGCGTAGACTGCGGCGACTCGATGGCCACGACCGCTGAGATCGCCAAGCGGTACTTCACGGCACTGGCCGCGCACGACCTCGACGCCGCCGTCGAATGCTGGGCCCCGGGCGCCGTCGATCGGCTGGTCGGCGGCGCGGAGCTGATCGCCCCGGACGGCGTCCGCGAGTACTTCGACCACCTGTTCCAGGCGTTCCCCGATTTCGCGCTCGAGATCATCGAGCTCACCACCTCTCGCGGCCGCACGGCGGTGCGCTGGCGAGCCCGGGGCACGTTCGCCGGGCCCGGCCTGTTCCAGGGCTTTGTCGCCAACGGCGCGCGGATCACGATTGAGGGCTGCGACGTGATCACCGTCGAGGACGGCCTCATCCGCCACAACGACGCCTATATCGACAGCGCCGATGTC
>JAXDIC010000408.1:0-18735 GCA_034664185.1 Thermoleophilaceae bacterium | reverse complement strand
CCATGTGCAGTGTCTGCCCGCGGAATCCAACCCGCCTGCTGCGGAAGAAGATCGGTCCTGGCGAATCGAGCCGGACGAGGACGATCACAAGGGCCATTACGGGGACGAGGGCGAGCGCCAGCGCGAGCGAGACCACCAGCTCGAAGATCCGCTTGGGAGCGGATCGCGCCGGAGCCAGCGGCTCCGTGGATGCCGGCGCCACGTCGGCGAGATCGACAAACTCCTCGAGCCGCCCGAAGTCCGGTTCGCGTGTCCTGCCTGCTGTCCCGCGTTGGGTGTTGTGCGCCTTGCGCCCAACATCCACTACGGCTTCCCGTGTCTTCATCCTAGACGGGCCCCCTCGAGCTCTTCGTCACGATTCCATTCAGAGAGCGAGGCCAGTGTACCCCACTTGTGGCCATTGACAAGGGCGGTTCACGCCCTGACAACATTTTTGAAAGACAACGCCCAAATCACCCGCGAGCGAGTACATCGAGGGTACTATCATCCCCTCGGCGACCTGCGGATGGACCCGCAGCCGTTGCCGATCCGCCGCTCTGCCGGTGACACTCGAGATGGACTTCAAAGACTCCGGAGACATGGGCTTCGCCGATCCGCGCCTGCAGGACGGGGGCCCGTCGGGCACGGCCAGCCGCCGGCCCAACGTCGAGGCACGATCTCTCATGGAGTGGGTCCGGGTGCTTCGCGACGGTTGGCCCGCGGTCATCGTCATGGTCGTCCTGGGGCTCGCCGGCGGGGCTGCCGCCACCAAGCTCCAGCCCACCGAGTACTCAACCACGGCCACGCTGGTCACAGGCTCGGTCACGGGCTTCCTCGATCCGGAGTTCGCCGGCGGCCTCCAGCCGGTGGCGAGCACCGTTACGAGGCTGGCCGGGTCGGCCGCGGTGATCCAGGGAGCCTCCACTGGTTACCTGGGCGCCGCCAAGGACGCGACGACTCTCTCACGGCGCCAGAAAGAGGCGACTATCGACTGGCTGAGCGCCCATCTGGACGCGCGCCAGGTGGCCGACGCGGGCATCGTGCAGCTCACCGGCAAGGCGGGCACGCAGGCCGACGCCCGCGATCTCACCCGTGCTGCCTCACGAGCGCTGGAGCAGGCCCTCGCACCCGCGGGAACGACCGTGCCCACCAGGTCGGCCGGACCCGGCGGCACCACGCAGGCGACCGGACGCGGGCCGAAGTTCGGAATCCTCCTTCGAGACTTCAAGACCCTTGACGACGGTCAGGTCAGCCCGACCCCCTCGCGCAACCTTCTCTTGGGCGGCAATGTCGGCCTTGTGCTCGGCATCGTCGCCGGCCTCGCTCTGGGCGCCTCGCGCCGCCGGGTCAGGCGGCCGGACGAGATGGTGGCCGAGCTGGGCATACCGGTCCTCGGGTCCGTCGGACGCTCCGGCGGAGCGCGGATCGATCCGGGTCTGAGCGCGGCGCGCGCCCGGCTCCAGCGGCTCCGGAACCCCGATCAGGGAACGGTCTTCCTGCTGACGGGCACGGCATCGCCGGAACGCACCGCCGAGCTTGGGGAGGATCTGGCCCGGGCGTTCTCCGCGTCCTCGCGCACCGTCCTGGTCGACGCAGACCTGGCGGAGCAGTCGGCCAGCCGGCGCCTGGACGTGGATGGCCTGCCCGGCCTGGGCGAGCTGCTCAACGGCCACGGCCCCCAGCAGGGCACCATGTTCCGCCCCGAGCAGGTCCTCGTGACGACGATCGACGGCGAGACGCAGGGCGACGTCGAGGTGCTTCCCGCCGGCGAGGCTCCCACCGACGCGGCCGCCGCGCTCAGCGGTGGCGGGCTCGTGCGCAGCCTGCAGAACCTTCGCCTCCAGTACGACTTCGTCCTCGTCGTGGGACCGGGACTCGACCGGCCCGCGGAGGTCATCCCGCTGGTGGCCGCGACCGACTGGTCCGTGCTGGTGACGCCTCACGGCGAGCGGGCCAAGACGCTCGAGGCCGCGCACGGCATGGCCGACGCGCTTGCCGGGAGGGTCGCAGGGGCTCTCATCGTCGACCGCCGCTAGGCAGGCATGGCGGCAAGAGCCACGATCAGCCTGGGTCGGCAGGCTCGAGCGCACCTCGCGGCCGACCGCCGGGTCATGGCGTGGATCATCGTCGCGGCGGCGGCTGGCGTCGCGGGCATAGGGCAAGCCGGCGGCTCGAAGGCGGTCTTCCTGGCGGGCGCCCTGGTGGTGGGCGGGATGGTGGCCGTGCTGGCGCCCCAGCTCCTGCTGGCCCTCTATCTGGTTGCGGGCGGGCTGAAGTCCGCCCCATACCTCTCCGGCATCCCGGTCGACCTCACGCTGCTCACCGCCGGGTGCGTGATCCTGGCCGTGCTCGCTCGAGCGCTAAAGCCGGACGGGATTCCCCCGTTCCAGCCCGCGACGTTCCTCGCCATCGGACTCGCGGCTCTCGTGGTGCTCGGCGTGCTGTGGTCGCCGGCGCCCGACCTGGCGCTCGACAAGGCCCTCAGGTTCGAGACGTTCACGATGGTGGCCTTCTTCGCTCCACTCGTCCTGCTGCGCACACCGGCGGAGCTCAAGCGGCTGGCGATCTTCGTTGTCCTGTTCTCCCTGCTTATCGCGCTGACGGCAGTGCCGGGCAAGGCCCCCAACCAGCCGCTCACCATCGCCGGCGGCGAGAGCGAGATCGAGCTGGCCCTGTACGCGTCGGCGGGCTTGGTCGCCGCGGCCGGGTACCTCGCCTTGACCAGGGGCTCGCGCTGGCGCATTCTGTGGCTGATCCCGGCGGCCGTCCTGGCCAAGACCGTCCTCGCGGCCGGGTCTCGCGGAGTCCTGCTCGGGGTGGCCGCCGCACTGCTTTTGATCGGCATCCAGGCCATAGCCCGCACGCGCGCGAAGGGGGCGCCCATCGTCGTGATGGTCGTGGCCATCGCGACCGTGGGCCTGTTCGGAGGGCAGATCGCGGGGCCGGCCGCCGTCCAGAAGTACCAGGGCCTGCTCTTCTCCAGCGACACCAGCACGGACCTGGGCAAGCGCAACTACCTCCTGGACGAGGGGGTGGCGCTCGCTCTGGCCCACCCAATGGGCCTCGGCACGTCCGGATATGAGGCGAAGACCCACGAGGCCTATCCGCACAACGCCTTCGCCGAGGTCGCGGCCGAGCAGGGGATCATCGGCCTGGGCCTGCTCGCGGGCCTGATCGGGGCGTCGCTGTGGGCGACCCGGAAGGCGCGCGACGGGCCGCTCAGCCCCGAGTCGATCTTCGCCGGCGGTCTGCTGCTGGTCGTCGTAGCCGATGCGATGGTGTCCCAGACGTTCACGCAGTTCCGCGAGCTGTGGTTCGCGATGGGCCTGGCCATCGCGGTCCGTGGCATCGGTTGGGGCGACAAGGCCCCGGGGCGAGGCCGGCTGCCGTTGTCGCGCATGCCGCGGTCCGCTTCGCCCCGCGCTCCGGCGGCCATATAGCCGCGCAACGGCCTATCGCAAGCGCTTGACCAGCTGCTTCGCGCTCCTCAGGAGCCGCGGGGGGATTGGCTCGTGGCCGTCGAGCAGGGCCGGCGTCGGTTGCCAGTCCCGCCCGATCGAGTTCCTCGCCTGAAGCCAGGCGCCAGGCCGCGTGGTTCCCCCATCGCTGGTGTACACGCCCTGGAAGCCCAGACGACGCAGGTGCCTGAGGACCCGCCTGTCGTACTCACCGAACGGACAGGAGGCCTCGGTCACGGGCTGCTCCACGGTGTCCTCGAGCATGGAGCGCCCGCCTTCGAGCTCATCCCGCAGCTCGTGATCGCTCAACGATCGCCACGAGTGGTGGCGAAGCCCGTGGAAGCCGACGGTCATTCCGGCGTTCGAGAGCTCGCGCACCTCGTCGCGGGTCAGGTACCCGGGCTGGTCGAGCCTTTCCGCGACGATGAAGAACGTGGCAACGATCCCACGGCTATGGAGCGCGGGAAGCCCGATCTCGACGTCAGACCGGTTGCCGTCGTCGAAGGTGACCACCACGCCCCGCCGGCCGGCGACCTGGTCGAGCGTCGTCTCGCAGACCTCACGACCGACCCACACGCTCCGCTCGCTGTCTTCGATGTGTGCTGGCGGGTCCCCGATGCCGTGGAAGGTGAGGATCAAGCGGCGCTCTGGCACGGTCAGACCGTATTAGCCGGGTGGCCGGGGGAGGGGATACACGGGCGCCGCGTGGGAGAAGTCGGTGGCTCCCTCCAGCCGCCATGGAGCGCTGTCCGACTGCAGTCCCATCAAGCGGCCCCAGGCCGTGTCGGCCACCACGTCCTGGATGCTCAGCCCGGTGGCGGTCACCTTCACGGTCCGACCGGGCGGGACTGCGACGGGCCGGATCGGCGCTCGCAGCATGCCCCTGCCGGCAACCTTCGCCCGCGCCCGCTCGCGCCCGTCCATGGTGAGCGTCAGCGTGCCGGCGCCCGCAGAAGGGGTGAACGCCCCCAGCGTGTTGATCGTCCATTTCCGGCGGCCGTTGTGGAATGCCATCGTGCGCGGCGCGCTCGACGCCGGCACCGCGTAGTAGTAGGGCTGCCCCGCGATCCGGCCGTCCGAGTACTCCTGGAGGTAGGTGGGCAGGAAGTTGCGGCCACCAGCGGTCCCGTACGGACCACCTGGCAGCGCCCAGGTGCGCCCGCCGTCGCGCGAGTATCCGACGAGCTCTCGGGGGTCGAGTCCGTAGTACGCGTCGCGGGCGAAGCTCGAGCGCTCGTTGCGCCCGTTGGCCCCAAGGAGCCCCGTGCTCGTGAATAGGAAGTTGAGCGACGTGTAGTTGTTCCCGGCGTCGGGGTCGTCGTTGGCGATCACGGTGGCGTACTCGTCGCCGCGCGTGACGGACAGCCTCATCGGAAGGCGCATGACGCCCTGGCGGACGTCTGCGATCGCGCTGGGCGCATTGCAGGGGCGGACGTTGTCGGTAGCGAAGGTGTGCGTCTGGTCCGGGCGCCCGTCGGCCAGCACCGGGTGGGTGGTCACGTGCCAGCTGCCGCCGGAGCCCAGCCCGTACTCCGTCTTGCCGCTCTTGCGACAGCTCGAGCCATCGGCCTGGATCCGCAGGTGGAGCGCCGTAAGCGTCCCGGTCGAGCGCGCCACCCAGCGCACCAGCACTCGCGTCTGGGCGCCGACCAGCGGGATGTTGGCCGCGCTGGTGCCGGCGGCGACGGGGGCGTCGAGCAGCGCCGGGTGCCGCGGGCCTTCGGACCGCCATGGCGCCCACAGGATCACGACGGCGAGCGCCGCGAGCGCACAGGCGATCGCGACGCGCGCCAGGAAGGGGACGGAGGCTCGTCGCGTCGACACGGGCGCGAAGGCGGCGCTCAGCTCGAGGCGACGGGCTCGAGCGTCCTGGCGGGCGTGCCCAGCATGCGCTCGAGCTCCCGGTCGAGCTGGTCGACCATCACGTCACGGCTCAGATGGTCCTCGACGTAACGCCGGCCGTTGGCTCCCATCCGCCGTCCCTCGGCATCGTTCGCGGCGAGCCGCCTGACGGCCGCGGCCACCGCCACGGCGTCCTCCGGAGGGCAGACGATGCCCGCCTCCGCCGAGGAGACCAGCTCCGCCACCTGCCCCGCCGCCGCCGCGACCACCGGCCGCCCGGCGGCCATGTACTCGAGCAGCTTTGTCGGGAGCGCGTCATGGAACAGCGGAACGTCGCGGAGCAGCATCACGGCCACCGCCGCCATCTCGATCATCGAGGGGACCTGCTCGTGCTTGACCCGGCCGGTGAACCTGACGTTGCGAAGCCCCCATGTCGCGGCGAGGGCCTCCAGCTCCACGCGCTCGGCGCCGTCCCCCACGATCAGGAACTCGAGCTCCGCCTGGTCGAGCTCCAGCTCGCGTGCGGCCTCGAGCAGCGTGCGAACTCCCTGGGCGAGTCCGACGGTTCCGCAGTAGATCACCTGCTTCGGCCCGACCGCGCCCACGGCATCCGGGTCGAAACGATCGATGTCCACCGCGTTGGGCAGCAACTTGACGCGCCCCCCGAAGCTCTCGTGCGCCTCGATTGCGCGCCGTACGCCGGGCGTGGGCGCTGTGATCAGGTCCGCGTGCCTGTAGGCGAAGCGCTCGATGGCCTGCGCGCCGCGGATGGCGTACCTGTTCTTGAGCGCGCCGAGCTGCACCGCCGATTCAGGCCAGAGGTCGGCGACGTTGAGCAGCAATCGCGCATGGCGGAGCCGCGCCACCCATACGGCCGCGGCGGCGGTGAAGAGCGGCGGGGTCTCCGCGATGACCACGTCGGCGTGTCCGGCGCGCCAGGACGTGAGCGTCGAGGACACTGCGAACGAGGCGTGGTTGACGAGCCGGCGGCCGAAACCTCGATTGGCCGCGGGATAGACCCGCGATCGCAGGACGCGGAACCCGTCGAGCGACTCGGTTTGCAGCCAGCGACCGCGGTAAGCCTCCGGGATCACCCCGTCCGGGTAGTTGGGGAACCCGGTCGCGACGGTCACGTCGTAGCCGCGGCGCTGCAGCAGGCGCGCGCACTCGAGGATGCGCGTCTGCGACGCGCCGACCTCCGGATGGAAGTAGTGGGTGAGGAACAGGATCCGCGGGGCCGTGCCGAACGTGCTGGCCGGCTGGGGCGGCCGCGCTCTTCGCAGGAGCGCCACGATCATGCCGATCCCGTAGCTGGCGTGGAAGAGAAGGATGTAGCCGGGCATCAGCAGCGGGGCCAGGCTGCGCTCGCGCCACGCGACCGGAATCGAAGACGCGAGCCCGATGGCCAGGTGCGCAAGGACCGTGGCGATCGCCACCAGCCGAAGCTCGTGGTTGGGGGCGTTGTCGAGCCACGAGATCGTCGCGGTGACGAAGAGCAGCATCAGGGTCCCGAGGACGAAGAGCATCGGCATGAAGTGCCGCAGGCGCATGGCCCGCGGGTTCTCGCGGACCGTGACGAAGTTCCAGTAGCCGTTGTTGTAGGCGTAGCGAATGAGGGGCCTCATACCGGCCTGCGAGCGGTACCTGCACCCTGTTCGCCACGTGTGGTAGAGGCGGTGCCCCGCGGCGCGGAGGCGCTCGTTCATGTCGTTGTCCTGGTTGCGGGCCAGCCGTTCGTTGTAGCCGCGCAGCTCGAGCAGGGCCTGCTTCCGGAACAGCGGGTAGGGGATCGTGTCTGCGTATCCCTCTGGCGCCGTCCTGAAGGACTTGCCCGACGACGCGAACGGCGAGCTGAGCGCCCAGGCGACGAGCCGCGCGCTCAGGGAGTCGTTGGCGGGCTCCACCCTCACGCGGCCACTGCAGCCCACAGCCTCGTGCCCCTGGAGGTCCTCCAGGCAGACGGCGACGTAATCGCGGTCGTACACCGTGTGCGACCCGCAGATGCAGACGTACTCTCCCTGGGCCTCGTGAAGGCCGATGTTCAGCGCGTGGGGGGTGAGCCGGTGCGGGTTGTCGAACACCCGGACGCGCGGATCCTCGGCGGCGGCCTGCTGGAGGATCGCCTTCGAGCCGTCGGTCGACAGCCCGTCGACCGCGATCACCTCCAGCTCGAAGCCCCTGGTCTCCTGCGCCAGGACGGAGGCGAGGACTTCGCGGAGGACCGTTGCCTCGTTGCGCACGGGCATGATCACGGACACGACGGGCAGGCCAAGCGAGCCCTTCGGGGCGGTCGAGGGCTCGGGCGCGGTCGCGGTCATCGCACAGCCGCCGTCAGCCTGCTCGAAGCGGGCTCGCCGCGCCCGATGAGCTGCTCGTAGAGCGCCAGGAGCTTCTCCCGCTCGGCCTCCCAGCTGTAGAGCCGCTCCACAGCACGCCGCCCATTCGCGCCCATCCGTGCCGCCTCCGCGGGATGTTCCATGATCCAGTTGATAGCAGCGGCGATCGCGGTCTCGGACTCGGGATCGACGCAGAGACCGCACTCGTGGCGGTTGACGATGGTCGCCCAGGCCGGGAAGTTCGAGGCGATCACGGGGATCCCGGCGGCCATGTACTCGAACATCTTGGTGGGGTTGGCCTGGACGTAGTTCGGAACCGGGCTGAGCACCACCAATCCCGCGCGGGCGCGCGCCAGCATTCCGGTCAACGCCGGCCGCGGCAGGTGGCCCAGGAACTCGACCTGGCTCCATCCGGGCTCGCGTGCCACCTCCCCCTCCAAGCCGGGAGGACTGAACCGGCCGGCCAGCAGGAGCCTGGCGTCGGTGCCCTCGATCGCCCCGATCATCTTCCTGATGCCGCGCAGCTCGGTGATGTCGCCGGCGTAGCAGACAGCCTCCTCCCTGCTGGACCAATCCTCGGCGGGGGCCCCGAACTCCGAGATCATGGGGTAGTTGTTGACGGTGATGACCGTCGGAGCTCTCCCGACGAAGCGGTCCCTGACGTAGGGCTCGGCCGTGACGACCGCGGAGAGGAGGCGCGACGCGGTGCTCTCGACGAGATCGGCGACCACGGAGAGAGGGTGGCGGAGCCAGGCCGGGATCCACGGCTTGGTGAGGATCTGCTGGGGCAGGTGCTCGTGCGAGTCGTAGACGACCTTCTTGCCAAGGAGGCGAAGGAACAGTGCGACCGGCATCAGCTCCGGGTCGTGGACGTGGTAGACGTCGGCGTCGAGCCTGCGGGCCGTCCTGAAGGCGTTCAGCCCCCGGGTCGTCATGCGCACGAGACGGTTGCAGCCCGGCTGTCTCAGGCCATGGATGAGCACCCCGTCGAGCTCCGTGTCCTCCTCGGACGGCGCGATCAGGTGGACCTCGTAGCCCGCGGCCGACAGCGTCCGGCACTGCTTTACGAAGATCCGGACGTCATCGACGTGGTGAACGACCGTGAGATGGGCGACCTTGGGGGGCCGCTCGGGCGGGGCGCTCGATTCAGACCGCAAGAGCATGAAGCGTTTCTCCGATGACTATCGTCTGAGGTAGCGCGTCGTGTAGGTCGTCCGTGCCCACAAGGTTGCGGGCCGCGCCCGGCGGGGGAGCGGCAATTCCACGTTCTAGTCTACGCGCGGAAATTCGCGGGAGCCAGCGCTGCAGCGCATCTTGTAACCCCGGCTGAGACGCCGCCGATCGAATGACCTCCTCTCCGACAGCGGCCGAAGAGCCCAAGGCCCGAGGCTTCTCGTTCCGCCGGGACATGCTGGTCACCGTGGGGGGTCAGGCCGCGGTGATGGTCGGGGGCCTGCTGCTCTACCGGCTGCTCGCGCTGGAGAAGGGCGCCGCTGGGCTGGCGTCGTACGCGCTGATCAAGCAGCTCGTCGTGTTCTCCTTCCCGGCGGTGCTGCTGGGCCTGGGGACGGGCATCCCGCGCTACGTGGCGCTCAGCGAGGACAGCCGGAGCGCGGCTGAGACCTACCTGCTCGCGGCCGTCCTGATAACGGGCGCGGCAACGGTCGTCGTCTCGGCGCTTGCCCTGGTCTCCCCGCGGACGACCGCCGTGGTCCTGCTGGGCAACCGCAACCGTGAGCACCTCGTGCCCGCGCTGGTGGCCACCCTCGTCGCGACCGTCTTCCTCGAGGTGGTGGCGGGATATCTGCGCGGGCGGCTGGACTTCGCGCGGCGGACCCTCCTGCTGGTGGTGGGCGTCGCCGGGCTTCCGGTGGTGCTCCTGCTCGCCATCCCCGAGAAGTCCGTCCAGACGCTGATCCTCCTGATGGCCGCCGGCCTGTTCGCGATGTGCGTAGCCGTGGTCGCGTTGCCGCTGGCCCGCGCGGTCGCGGCCGGGGTCAGGCGCGTGCGCGGGCCAAGCCGGGTCCTGCTCAACTACGGGATACGGCGGATCCCGGGCGAGTTCGCGGCAATCGTGCTGTTCACGTTCGCGCCCGTCCTGGCGGCCCACTTCGCGCCGCTGAAGCAGGTCGCGTACCTGACCGCCGGGCTCCAGATCCTCGCCGTCGTGACGATCGCATTCCAGTCCATCGGGCTCGTCTTCCTGCCGGTTCTGAGTCGGCTCTTCGCCACCGATCGCGAGACGGCGCGGCGCTATGTGGCACTGCTCGCGGCCTGCGCGCTGCACATCGCGATCTTCGCCACCCCGCAGCTGCTCCTCTTCGCCGACGTGGCGGCCAGGGCGTGGCTCGGTCCGGACTTCGCCGGCGCGGGGCCCGTCATCCGCGTGATGATCTTCCCGGTCGCGTTCTTCATCTTCTACTCGCTGTTGCACATCTCCCTGGACGCCGCGGCGGTGAAGTCCTACAACTCCCGCAACCGCCTGATCGCCTCCCTGGCTGCGGTATCGGCCGCGGCGCTGCTCCTGAGCCTGGGGATCGGCCGGCCGATCATGGCGGTCGCGGAAGCGTTCGCGCTCGGCGTCTTCGTGCTGGGGCTCCTGACCCTCGTCTCGGTGAGCTCCGTCATCGGGATCGGCCGGTCCGAGTACCTGCTTCGCGCGTCGATCCCGCTCGGTCTCGCGGCCGCGGCCGCCGGCTTCGGCGTGCGGGCGGCGATCGAGGGGTCGACCTTCTCGATCCCCGTGCTTCTGCTTGTCGTCGCGGCGGAGGTCGTCCTGCTGGCGCTGTACGTCGCGGGGCTCGTCCGCGCGGGTGCGACCTGGCCGGCCGAGCTCCGTTCGCGGCTGCTGCGCCGAGGCGCCTAGCGTCGCTTCTAGCATTCCGCGCTTGACTTCGCCCCCGGACCGGCACGGCGTGAGCGTTGTCGCCGTATCGACAGGCCACCGTGCCAGCGACCACCGGATCTTCGACAAGGAAGGCCGCACGCTTGCCGAAGCCGGGTTCGATGTCTCGATCGTGGCGGCGCACCCGGAGCGCGAGCGGCGCGACGGCATAGAGCTCGTCCCGCTGCCGAGCTCCGGTGGGCGCCTCGGCCGCTTCCTGGTGCGCCCGTGGCGCGCGCTGTGGCTCGTCCGCCGCCAGAAAGCCGCCGTGGTCCACATCCACGATGCCGAGCTGCTCCAGATCTGCCCCATCCTCAAGGTGCTGGGGACGCCCGTCGTGATCTACGACGTGCACGAGGACTTCGCCAATCTGATGCTGCACCGGGACTGGATCCCTCCGTTCCTGCGTTCCCTCGTGCGAGCGGTCGTCAGCGGCTGCGAGCGGCTGCTCGTGGGCTCGGTGGACGCGATCGTGGCCGCAACCCAGCCGCTCGCCGATCGGTTTCCCGGGCGGCAGCGCGTGGCGCTCTACAACCTGCCAACGCAACGTTTCATCGAGCGCGCCGGCGCGGGCGCGGCTCCGCCTTCGGAGCGGTCCACCGACGTGGTCCACGTCGGTGTCCTGAGCAGCCAGCGGCTGCAGTTCCTCGGGGAGACGCTGAGCATCCTCCTGGCCAGGAGGCCTGGGACGCGCGTGCTGATCGTCGGGCTGCCTCCGGCGCAGCGCGGCCTCATGCTCGAGCTGACTGGCTCGGCCGGCGTGGAGGTCCGCGGGACCGTCTCGCACGAGGAGGTGGCGCGGCTGGTGCAGGGGGCCAAGGTCGGCGTCAACGTCCATCCGTACCTCCATCCGCACCTCGAGGTGGCCGTGCCGGTGAAGGTCTTCGAGTACATGGCGGCCGGGTGTGCCGTGGTAACCAGCTGGCTGCCGGAGCTCGACAACCTCCTCGACCCCGGGGCGATGCGGCAGATGTCGGTCATCCGCGAGCCGGACCCCGCCCGCTACGCGGCCGAGATCGCGGCCTGGCTGGACGACCCGGAGCGGCTCGACTCGGCCACCCGGAGCCTGCGGGACACGGTCCGCGACTCCGTCTCGTGGGACTCGCAGGCACCGCGGTTGGTGGGTCTGTACGACGACCTTGTAGCTTCTCGCGCCTCGACATGAGCGAAAAGCTTCTCCTCATAAACGCTGACGGCTACGGCTTCACCGCTGGCCTCAACCGGGGGATCGAGGAGGCCATCGACCACGGTGTCGTGACCTCGATCAGCGTCAACAGCAACTTCGAGGCGGCCCTGGAGCTCGAGGCCCTCATCGCCCGCCGCCCCGACATCTCGGTCGGAGTCCACTTGAACCCGGTCGCCGGGAAGCCCGTCTCGCCGCGCGACGAGGTGCCCACGCTGGTCGACGAGGCAGGCGAGTTCCACCTCGACTCGTTCACGGCCAAGCTCGGCAGCGGCCACATCGATCTGGGCGAGCTGGCCCTGGAGCTGGGCCGCCAAATCGAGCGCGTTCAAGGGCTCGTTCCGACGATCACCCACCTCGACGGCCACCAGGACCGTCACGTGTGGCCGAAGTTCTACGACGTCTTCCTCGATCTCGCAAAGCGCTACGGCATCGGCCGCATGCGGACTCACGCGCGTCGCATCGGCATGGAGCACCGGCACCGGACACTCAGGACCGGGGTGTATTACGCGACACACCCGAAGCGCACCGCGGTCCAGGTCTACGGGCGCTACCTGATGCGGAAGGCGCGCCGACGCGGTCTGCGCATGTGCGACCGGCGGCTGTCCATCGAGGCCAGCACCCCTCGATCGACGGAGGAGATGCTCGACGCGTGGCTGCAGCTTGCCCGCTCGTGTCCCACAGGGACCAACGAGATGGTCTGCCACCCCGGTTACGTCGACGACGAGCTGCGCCGGTGGGCCAGGAAGACGCTCGACCAGCGGGAGCGCGAGCGGCTCGCTGTCACGGATCCCCGCCTGCGCGCGGCCTTCGACGACCACGGCATCCGCCTGATCTCGTTCCACGACATCTAGGCGCGCCGCCAGAGCCTGAAGAGCAGCCTCCGCAGGTGCTTGATGCGGGCGCGCCGCAGCTTTGCGATCAGCCCGCGAAGGCCCGCGTTGCGATATGCCCGCACCGCATCGCGGAGCTGCGACTTGACCAGCCCGCCCGACATGTCGCGATAGAAAGCGCTGCGAAAGCTGCCGTCGGCGACCTCCCGGGAGATCGCCTCGATCCGCTGCGCCATGGCGCGTCCGGACTCGGCGTCCGGAACTTCTCCCCAACCGTCGTCGCGGAGCTGGATCGTCCTGATCTCCGCGTCCAGGAGCCTGCCGGAGTCATCCAGTCCCACGACGGCGAGCATGCCCTCCCGCTCGAGCGGCGAGTAGACGACTCCTGAGCTGACGCTCCCGAGACCGTAGAACGAGAGGCCGCCGCCTCCGCCCTCGCGCTCCCCGGCCTGGAAGCCGCTGATTCGATGCGAGTGGCACGCCGCGACCACGTCGAACCCCGCCTCCACGAGCGCGTCGATCGCGTCCTTGTCGGCCGGGTCGGGTCGGTTGGTGCTCTCGGCTCCCGCGTGCACCAGGGCCACCCGCAGGGTGGCGTCCAGGGTGGCCATGCGCTCGATCGCCCTGCGGCCGCGCGCGGCAGTGAGGGGCTCGACACCCTCCCGTTGGCGCCCGGCCGGCCGGGTGGTCACGTTTGCGGCGTTCCACAGCCCGATTCGGGCGGGCCCTACGGACAGCAGCAGGACCTCCGGCTCGTCACTGGTGCGGCGTCCCGCGCCGAGGCAGGGGATGCCCCGCTCGTCCAGGGCGCGTCGCGTGCGGGCCACCCCGTCGGGGCCGAAGTCGTAGATGTGGTTGTTGGCGAGGCCCACGGCTCCGACGCTCAGGGGGCTCAGGTAGTCCAGCGCGACGGCGCCGGCTCGCATCGGGTCGCCCGTTCCGGGCTTCGGCGCCGGCTCCAGGTCGTCCACGCCCACCGGGCATTCGAGATTCAGGACAAGGCACCCGACGTCCTGGACGAGCGGCTCGAGTCGTGCGGCCATCGCGCCGCACCTGTCGCTGTCGTCCGAGCCGGCGAGAAGGGCCGGGAGGTAGTCGCCGCCTATCGCGAAGCGCTCGGCGGGGTGCTGGCCCGCGGGTGCGTCGAGGATCCGCAGGCGTCCCGGCTCGGCCATCCCGAACAGCGTACGACCGGCGAATCCAGGTGGGGCTTGGCGCTATGGTCGCGTGCCGGATATGAAGAAGCGGATCGAGGCGATATACGAGCGACTGCCGTCGAGCATGCAGCACGTCGCGGTGAGCGCCTACGGGTACCGGCGGCGAAACCAGCGGCTGGGTGGCAGGTTCGCTCACTACCGACGGGGCTTCGTGGAGCGCGAGGGGTCCACGCATGAGGAGTGGCGGACGTGGCAGGAACACCGCCTGCGGGAGATGCTGCACCTTGCCGCGGAGACGCCCTTCTATCGCGAGGCCTTCCGAGACGTGGGGCTCTCCGCGGAGGCGCTCGACCGCTTCGAGCTGAAGGACCTGCAAAGCATCCCTCTCCTGTCGAAGGAGGACGTGCGCCGGGACCCGACCGCCCTCTGTCCCGGTGGAAGCCCTGGAGCGGGGCGCCCATACAGCACGAGCGGGTCGACCGGCTCGCCGCTGATGCTCTATCACTCGAACGACGACGTGCGGCGCTGGTACGCAATGGTCGAAGCGCGTTACGAGTCGTTCGTCGGCGTCACATATCGCGATCCGCGCGCCACGTTCAGCGGGCGCCACATCGGTGCCGGGCTGGACAGTCGCGGCCCGTTTCACCGTTACAACCTGGCCGAGCGACAGCTCTACTTCTCTCCCTACCACCTGGGGCCGGCAACCGCCGCGACCTACGTCGAGGCCCTCCAGAAGCATCGGCCGGTCTGGATGACCGGCTATGCAGGCGCCATACACGAGCTGGCGCGCCTCGCGTTGCAGCAGGGGCTGGCGTGCCCGCCCCTCAAAGCCGTCATCACCTCCGCCGAGCCCGTTACCCCGCGTGTCAGAGCGGATGTGCAGGAGGCCTTCGGATGCCGGGTCACGGAGGAGTACGGTCTGATCGAGGGCGTCTGCTGCGCGCTCGAATGCGAGCACGGATCGCGTCACATCTCGCCCGATGCCGGAATCGTCGAGATCCTCGACGGCTCGGGGCGGCCCTGCCCTCCCGGCGAGGTAGGGGAGATCGTCGCGACCGGCCTCGTCCACGAGTCGCAGATCTACCTGCGCTATCGCACCGGGGACCTCGCCAGCTGGGCGGATCGAGAGTGCGCCTGCGGCCGAGCCATGCCTGTCCTCGGGGAGGTCGAGGGGCGTGTGAACGATGTCGTGGTGTGCCCCGACGGAAGGCGGGTCGGCCGTCTGACCAGCGTGGCCCGGGAGCTGCCGGGAATCGGGGCGATGCAATTCGTGCAGGACCGGCCCGACAGGGTGATCGCGCGCGTCGTGGCCGAGGGCATTCTCGAGCCCGACGTCAGCGTCGAGATCGAGCGGCGGCTGGCCGACCGCCTGGGAGCCGGCATACAGATCGACGTCGAGCAGGCCGATTCTCTGGAGCGGACCGAACGCGGGAAGGTCCGCAGCGTGATCAACACGGTCGAGCAGGGGATATGAGCTGATCCGATATCGCCGCCGAGGCGTCGAGGTCGGCGAGGTCTATTTCGAGGACGATCCGCCCGATGCGCTCCCCGGGGTGGACATCCTGCGGATCGTGAACGTCCTCGAGCCCACGGCGAAGAGGCGCTGGTCGCGGGCGGAGACCCTGATCGTGGACCTGACGCTGGACGAGGAGGCCCTGCTCGCGCAGATGTCCAAGCGGGTGCGGTACGAGATCCGCCGCGCCATGAGCAAGGACGGGCTCGTGGCCGAGACGTTCGATCGGCCCGAGCCCGAGGTGCTGGAGGGATTCGCGCGCTACTACGACGAGTTCGCTCGGTCCAAGGGGCTGTCGCCAATCGCCCGGCCCAGGCTCGACGCGATGGCGGAGCAGGGGATGCTCCTCCTCACGCACGTGTCCGGCGAGGACGGCTCACCCCTGGCGTGGCACGCGTACGCGGGCTCGGCGCGGCGCGCGATGCTCCTCTACTCGGCGTCGCTGTTCCGCGAGGAGGCCGACAGCGAGGCCCGGAACAGGATGGGCCGCGCCAACAGGTACCTGCACTGGAGCGACATGCTCGCGTTCAAGGCCGCCGGCTACACCGACTACGACCTGGGCGGCATCGACGTCGCCGGCCGGGACCCCGCCACCACCCGGATAGGGGCCTTCAAGCGGGGCTTCGGCGGGGACCTGCGACCGACCCACACGGCTTCGGCCGGCGTGTCGGTCAAGGGGCGTCTGGTGCTGGCGCTCCTCCGTCTGCGGAAGATCGACTTCTAGATCACGTAGTGCTCGGTGCGGAAGCGCTGGCGGCTCTTCTCGATCCACTCGATGGTCCGGCGCAGGCCCTCCTCGAGATCGGTCTGCGGGGCCCACCCGATCAACTCGCCGGCGAGGGCCGGGGAGGCGATCAGCCGCATGACCTCGCTGGCCTCCGGGCGGACGCGGTCCGGGTCCTTCTGCACCGTCAGCTCCCTGCCGAGGACCTCCCCGACGATGCGCACGACGTCTCCGATCGACACGTCCCGTCCGGTGCCGAGCTGCACGGTGCGCCCGACGGCGTCCGGGGCGGCGCCCGCTCGTACGAACCCGTCGACGGTGTCCGCGACGAACGTGAGGTCGCGCCGCGGCTCGAGCGACCCGAGGCGCAGGACGTCGCCTTCCAGCGCTTGGCTGACGATGGTGGGGATCACGGCACGCGCCGACTGGTGCGGTCCGTACGTGTTGAAGGGCCTGAGCACCGTGACCGGGAGCCGGAAGGAACGGTGGTACGAGTCCATCAGCTTGTCGGCGGCGACCTTGCTGGCCGCGTAGGGCGACTGCGGCTCCAGTGGGTGGTCCTCGGTGATCGGGATCTGGCGGGCCGTGCCGTAGACCTCGCTGGTGGACGTGTGCACGATCCGGCTGACATCCCGTGTGAGCGCGGCCTGCGCGACGTTGAGGGTGCCGAGGACGTTGGTCTCGAAGAAGTCCCGCGGGTTGACGAACGAGTACGGGATGGCGATCTGCGCGCCGAGGTGGAACACGATCTCGCTGCCGGAGACCGCCCTGTCGACCGACTCGACGTCGCGCAGGTCGCCGAGGACGGCCTCGACGTCGCCCAGGGCCTCGGGCGGAATCCAGTCGAGCGTGCCGCGCTCGTTGCGGGAGTTGTAACGAACGAGCGCGCGGACCCGCGCGCCGTCGCGGACGAGCCGCTGGACCAGGTGTCCGCCGATGAAGCCCCCGGCGCCGGTGACCAGGACGGCGCGCCCCTGGACGCTCATCGGGCGGCTCCGGCGAGATTTTCCGCCCAGAGGCAGGGGTCTCTCCTCACCGCGTTTAGTCTAGGGACGATGCCGGAGTGGAAGGTTCCCCTCGCCGACGTGGTCGTTCCGCCGGGCGACATCGAGGCGGTCGTCGCCGCCTACCGTTCGGGCTGGCTGAGCATGGGCCCGCGCACGGAGCTGCTCGAGGAGGCCTTTGCCGGCTACACCGGAGCCGGGCACGCGCTTGCGGTGGCCAACGGCACGGCGGGCCTGCACCTGATCTGCGCCGCGGCCGGGTTGGGGCCTGGCGACGAGGTCGTGGTCCCGTCGCTCACCTTCGTTGCCACCGTCAACTCGATCGCCTACACCGGTGCGCGGCCGGTGTTCGCGGACATCGCGGGGCCCACCGAGCCCTGGCTGTCGGCCAGCTCGGTGGCCGCGGCGCTGACGCCGCGGACGCGGGCGATCATGACCATGGCCTATGGCGGACATCCGGGCGAGATCGAAGCGCTCCGCGCGCTGGCCGACGAGCGAGGCCTGACGCTGCTGGAGGACGCCGCTCACGCCGCGGGCAGCCGCCTCCACGGTCGGCATCTCGGGACGTTCGGCGCCGCCGGGGCGTTCAGCTTCTTCTCGAACAAGAACCTCGGGATCGGCGAGGGCGGCATGGTCGTCACGAGCGACGACGACCTGGCCGCGCGGATGCGACTGCTGCGCTCGCACGGCATGACGACCCTGACCTGGGATCGCCATCGGGGCCATGCGTCGGGATACGACGTGGTCGCCCTCGGATTCAACTACCGGATCGACGAGCCCCGTGCCGCGCTCGCGAGCAGCAAGCTCGAGCGGCTGGACGAGGAGAACGCGCAGCGGGCCGAGCTGGACGGGCGCTACCGGGACGCGATCGCGTCGATCGAAGGGGTGGAGCCCGCTCTGCCGCCGCTCGAGGGCGCTCAGTCCGCGCATCATCTCTTCACCGTGGTCGCCGGCCGGGACGTCGACCGCGAGCAGGTTCGCCGGGAGCTGGCGGAGCGCGGTGTCCAGACGAGCGTTCACTACCCGCCGGTGCACCGGTTCTCGATCTACTCGGACGGCGACTGGAATCTGCCTCTCACGGAGGCCTATGGCGACGCCACCATGACGTTGCCGATGTTCGCGCACATGACCGCTCCGCAGCAGGATCTCGTCATCGAGTCCCTCGCCGCGGCGCTTGCCGCGCCCGCCCCGGCGCGCAGCTAGGCCTGAGCATGGAGGCCGCGGCAGAGCAGGCGGGGCATGTGCGGCCGTCATCGTGGCGGAGGCTGGTCCGCACGCTGGGGCTGGCCCGAAGCCATGTCGGTCTCCTGACCCTGAAGCTGATCGGGGCGCTCTGGCCGCCCAACGCGCTGCTGGTCGCCCGTCACGGGGCGAGCCTGGTGCGCAGCGGGGCCCCCGCGGCGGACGGCGCGAGCATCGAGCCCTCGATCGACGATGCGCTCGGGTGGCTTCTCCGGTCCCAGGATCGCGTGGGATCGGGGGGCGTCGGCTGCTACGAGTTCTACCGCTGGACCGCCGGCTACCCGGAGGTCACGGGTTACATCATCCCCACGCTCTGGGACTGCTCGCACCAGCTCGGCCGCGAGGAGCTGGGTGACCGGGCGGTCCGCATGGCCGACTGGGAGTTGGGCATCCAGCGGCGTGAGGGCGGGTTCGAGGGCGGTTACGAAGGCGACGGCGAGCCGGCGGTCGTCTTCAACACCGGGCAGGTGATACGCGGGCTCCTGCGCACGGCGGAGGAGACGGGCGAGGGCCGCTACCTCGACGCGGCCGTCCGGGCGGGCGAGTGGATCGTGGCCAACCAGGACGAGGACGGCAGCTG
>JAXDIC010000348.1:0-5734 GCA_034664185.1 Thermoleophilaceae bacterium | reverse complement strand
ACGCCCTGCACCTCGCCGCGCACCACCACCCGCCGCCGCACCCGCGGGCCGTCGCCGCTCATCGACTCCCCGACAGCGCCGACAGCGCCAGGAACTCCCACGCCACGTTGGCCGCCAAGAGCGCCGTGGCCTGGCCCGGCCCGTCGTACGGCGGCGAGAGCTCGACGACGTCGAAGCCGCCAAACCGCACCCCCGCCAGCGAGCGCACGAACGCAATCGCCTCCCGCGAGCTGAGCCCGCCGACCTCCGGCGTGCCGGTGGCAGGCGCGAACGCCGGGTCGACCACGTCGACGTCGAAGCCCAGCACCGCCGGCCCCTCGCCCACGCGCGCGCGCACGCGCGATCCAAACCCGTCCGGCCCGAGCGAGCGCAGCTCCGCGTCCGGGATCACGTCGAAGCCCAGCTCGCGCGCGGCGCCCAGGTCGGCGGCCTCGTAGAGCGGTCCGCGCATCCCCGCGAGCACCGAGCGATCCGCGGCCACCAGGCCCTCCTCCACCGCCCGCCGGAACACGGTGCCGTGGAACAGCCGTTCGCCGTAGTACGCGTCCCACGTGTCGGCGTGGGCGTCGAGCAGCACCACCGCCACCGGCGCACCGGCAACCGCCGCGTGCGCACGGAGCTCGCCGAGCGCGATCGAGTGATCGCCGCCCAGCACGATCGGGACGACGCCGGCCGCGACCAGCGGCTCGAGCCCGGCGGCGATCTGATCGGCCGTCCGCGAGGCGTTCCCGGGCGTGACGTCGAGATCGCCGTAGTCCACCACCGACCGCCCGGCGAACACGTCCACCTCGAGCACGCCATGCCACGGGCGCAGCAGGGCCGACGCGCTGCGGATCGCCTCCGGTCCGAAGCGCGCGCCGGGCCGAAAGCTGGTGGCCGTGTCGAACGGGATCCCCACGGCCGCCACGTCCACGCCCGCGAGATCCCGCACGTGCGGACAGCGGGCGAACGTGCGCACGCCCGTGTAGCGCGGCGCGCCCGACGCGTCGGGCGGGCCGTAGCCCGTACCCGGCTCGCTCATTCCGCCACGACGCGCACGGTGCGCAGCCGCCGGTCGCTGGCCCCGCGCAGGCTGCCGCCCTGGTCGAGCGCGCGCTGCACGTAGTCGAGCGTCTCCGCGGTCAGCCGCTCGCCGGGCAGCACGTTGGGCACCCCGGGCGGGTAGGCCGCCAGCGACTCGGCGGCGATCCGCCCGGCCGCCTCCGCCGCCGGCACCACCTCCTGCGGTCCCAGGAACGCCTCGCGCGGCCCCATCGCCAGCTCGCCCCACGGCGGCGCCGGCGCGAACTGCTCCCGCGCGCGGTCGCGCGCGGGATCGTCGATCTGCGCGACCGCGCGGCGCAGCGCCTCCACCAGCCGCGCGCCCTGCGGAGCGACGCGCTCGCCCATCCCGAAGACCGCCACCATCACGTTCTCCCCGAACAGCTCGAGGTTGATGTCGGCCAGCTCGAGCAGCATCGGCGCCACCTCGTACCCGGTGACGCCCGTTCCGCGCACGTCGACGGCAAGGCGGAGCGGGTCGTAGTCGTACACGCCGGGCCGCCCGGCCAGGCGCTCGTCCAGCACGTCCAGCCCGGGCACCTCGCGCACCGCGGCGCGCGTGGCCGCCATCGCGTGGATCGCCTCGTCCAGCAGCTCGCGCCCGTGAACCGCGGCGTGTCGCCGTGCCCCGTCGAGCGACGCGAGCAGCAGCGAGCTGGGGCTGGTGGACTCGACCAGCGTGACGGCCCGGTCGACCACGTCCTGGTCGATCCCGACGGGGTCGCGCCCCAGGTGCAGCATCGCCGACTGCGTCAGGCTGCCCACGATCTTGTGCGTGCTGGAGATGACGAGATCGGCTCCGGCGGACAGCGCGTGCTCCGGCAGCGACTCGTGGAACGCCAGGTGCGCGCCCCAGGCCTCGTCGACGATCAGCGGCACGCCGTGCCCGTGCGCGACCTCGACCAGCGCCCGCACGTCCGCCACCGCTCCGAAGTAGGTCGGCGAGACCACCGTCGCGCCGACCACGCCGGGTGTGCGCGTGAGCGCGGCGTCGAGGGCCTCCGGCGCCAGGCAGTGCGCGATGCCGAGCTCGGGATCGATCTCCGGGGAAACGAACGTCGGCCGGAGCCCCGACAGGATGACCCCGTCGATGGTGCTCGAGTGAGCGTTGCGCTGCACCACGACGGCCTCCCCGGCATGAGCCAGCGCGAGCGCGGCCGCGTGGTTGCCCTGGGACGCGCCGTTGATGAGGAACCAGGTCCGCCCGGCCCCCCAGGCCTCCGCGGCCAGCTGCTGCGCGCGCTGGAACGGCGTCGGCTCGGACCCCACGTCGATCCCCTGCGTCAGCGCCGGGATGTCGAGGCTGAACGCCGGCTTACCAAGGGCCTCGAGCAGCACGGGATCCGCTCCCGGACCTCCCTTGTGCCCGGGCACGTGCAGACGTCCCGGATCGCGAGCGGCGTACGCGCGCAGCGCGTCCAGGTAGGGCGTCTCGCCCTGGTCTGCCGCCGCCGCCCGCCCCTGCGTGTGGGCGACCGGGGCGGCGGGCTTGGTCATGCCGGCGAGTCTAAGCACTGCGGGATACTCAGCACCGACCCGAGGAGGATCGATGAGCTCCACCTATCACGACGGCTCTCGCCGGCTCCAGGACCGGTTCGACACCCGCCGCCTGGCCGACCGGTTGGACGAGAAGTTCGTCCAGCACCCGACCATCGGGCCGGACGACAGGGCGTTCATCGAGCGCATGGACATGTTCTTCCTCGCGACGGCCGACGCGGAGGGCCGCCCGCAGTGCTCCTACAAGGGCGGCGACCCGGGCTTCGTGCGCGTGCTGGACGAGCGCACGGTGGCCTTCCCGAACTACGACGGCAACGGCATGTACCTGTCGATGGGCAACCTGACCGTCAATCCCCATGTGGGGATGCTGTTCGTCGACTTCACCTCGGCGCACCCGTCGCGCCTGCGGCTGAACGGGATCGCCAGCGTCGACGAGCGCGACGAGCTGACCGCCTCCTACCCGGAGGCGCAGTTCGTGGTCCGCGTGCGGGCGACGGAGGTCTTCCCCAACTGTCCGCGGTACATCCACCGGATGGCGCTGGTGGAGCGCTCGCGCTTCGTGCCCAGCGCCGATCGCGACACGCCGGTGCCGGCCTGGAAGCGCGCCGACTGGGCCTGCGACGTGCTCCCCGCCGACGATCCCGCTCGCGACTAGCGGCAACGCGCCAGGCGGTTCAAGCCCTGGCTCAGCCTGTCGAACTTAAAAGTTAGACGTGCCATAATTTCCCCTGTGGAGCGGCTCAACGGCCGCGCCCGCCCGGAGCCTATGCCCCTTATCGGCAAGACACCCACGCCCTCGACCGCGGTCGAGGACTACGCGAAGGCCATCTACTCGCTGTCCAACGACGGCCGCGACCCGGTCTCGACCAACGCCCTGGCCGAGCGCCTGGGCGTGACGCCGGCATCGGCGTCGGCGATGGTCAAGCGGCTGGACGACCTCGAACTGGCGCGGCACGTGCCCTACCACGGGGTGGAGCTGACCAAGCGCGGCTCCCGGCTGGCACTGGAGATCATCCGCCACCACCGGCTGCTCGAGCTGTACCTGGCGGAGTCCCTGGGCGTCCCGTGGGACCGCGTGCACGACGAGGCCGAGGTCCTCGAGCACGTGCTCTCCGAGGAGCTCGAGGAGCTGATCGCGGCCCAGCTGGGCGACCCCACGCGCGACCCGCACGGGGACCCCATCCCCACGCGCGAGCTCGAGATCGTCGAGGAGGTGACCGAGACGCTGGAGTCACTCGCCCCCGGCGCGCGCGGCACGTTCGTGCGGATCTCCGACAGCGACCCGGACATGCTGCGCTACCTGGCCGAGCGCGGAATCGCCCCCGGCGCAGAGTTCGAGATCGTGGACAAGCAGCCGTTCGGCGGGCCCGCCTTCGCCCGCTTCGGCGACGAGGTGCACGTGCTGGGCGGCGAGCTTGCCGGCCGGATGCGCGTTCAGGTGAACACGTGACGCCTCCTCCGCCCCCGCCCTCCGACGTCCTGGCGCTGCCGGCTCCAAGCCGGATGCAGGAGCTGGAGGGTCGCGGCCTGCTGCGCCGCACGCTGCCCCTGCTGGGGCCCGCGTTCGTGGCCGCCATCGCATATGTCGACCCCGGGAACTTCGCGACCAACATCCAGGGCGGGGCCAAGTACGGCTACCTCCTGCTGTGGGTGATCCTGCTGGCCAACCTGATGGGCATGCTGATCCAGAACCTGTCGGCCAAGATCGGCATAGCCACCGGGCGCAACCTGCCGGAGCTGTGCCGCGCGCACCTCCCGCGCCCCGCCACCTGGGGCCTGTGGGTCCAGGCGGAGCTGATCGCCATGGCCACCGACCTGGCCGAGTTCGTGGGGGCCGCTATCGCGCTCAAGCTCCTGTTCGGCGTGCCGCTGTTCGTCGCGGGCCTGATGACCGCCGTGGTGGCCTTCGGGATCCTGGGACTCCAGCAGCGCGGGCACCGTGGCTTCGAGCTGGTCATCGCGGGGCTGATGGGCGTGATCCTGCTCGGCTTCCTCTACGACAGCCTGCACATCGGCGGAAACGCCGCGGACGTTGCCCGCGGCTTCATTCCCAGCTTCTCGGGGAGTGGCAGCGTGCTCCTGGCCGTCGGCATCCTGGGCGCCACGGTCATGCCGCACGTCATCTACCTCCACTCCGCGCTCACCCAGGACCGGATGCAGCCGCGCGACGCCTCCGAGCGGCGCCGGCTATTGCGGTTCCAGCGGATCGACGTGACAATCGCGATGGGCATCGCGGGCGTGGTCAACATGGCGATGCTGGTCATCGCGGCCTCGGTGTTCCACGGGTCCGGCCTGAGCGGCGTGGACACGATCGAGGGCGCCCACAAGCACTTCAACGCGATCCTGGGCGGCGGCGCCGCGCTGGCCTTCGCCCTCGCGCTCCTGGCGTCGGGCTTCGCCAGCTCCAGCGTGGGCACCTTCGCCGGCCAGGTTGTCATGCAGGGCTTCATCCGCCGCAGCGTGCCGATCGTGGTGCGGCGGCTGATCACGATGGCGCCCGCGCTGATCGTGCTGGGCGTGGGCCTGGAGCCCACCCGGTCGCTGGTCATCAGCCAGGTTGTGCTGTCGTTCGGCATCCCGTTCGCGCTGATCCCGCTGGTGCTGCTCACGCGCAGGCGCGACGTGATGGGCGACATGGTCAACCGCCGCGTCACGACGGCGGTGGCGGGAGCCGTGGCGGCCCTGATCGTGGCGCTCAACCTGTTCCTGCTGGGCCAGACGATTTTCGGCTGAATCGATCATCTCTGGCATGACACCCGGCCCGACCGGGTACCAAGCGTTGGAATGCCAGGATTCGCCGTCAGCGCGCTGGTCCTCGTCCTCGTGGCCGCGGTGGTGGGCGGCTCGCTGCTGGTGGGGGCCCCGGTGCTCGCCGTTCCGCTCGTCTTCTTGATCCTGGTCCTCTGGGGCGGCGCCCGGGTGGCCGCCCACCGGAGCCGCCCCGGTCATCGCGCCGACGAGGGCATCGAGTTCACGGAGCGCGATCGCCAGACGCTCACCCCGGCGCCCGGCGACGGCACACAGCGCTGACGGACGCAACAAAAGGCTAAGTGCCTGCGAGGACCATCGCGGGCGACGTACCGACCCCTAAGTGCTCGGCGTAAGGGCCAGGGCCACCGCTTCCTCAGGGTCCGCCGCCGCCACGATCCCGTCCACCGCCCGCCCGCCGCGCGACAGCTCCCACGTGCCGAGCCCG
>JAXDIC010000338.1:0-2944 GCA_034664185.1 Thermoleophilaceae bacterium | reverse complement strand
CCTCCGGGCCGCGCTCGGCTCGCTCTCGCACCAGTTCGCCCTCGCGGTCGCCGTCGTCGTGGCTCCGGTGCTGGTGGCCCTCGTCGTCGTCGGGCTGCTGATGGTCGTCTCCGGGCACGCGGCGGTGCTCGTCGCGGCGATCGTGCTGGTGGCCGGGGTGCTGGCCGTGGCGGCGGCGAAGCTGCTTGCCGGAGGCATCCTGCGTGATGTCCAGGCGATCCGCGACGGCCTGAATGCCGTCGGCCGCGGGCAGCGCGACGTCCAGATCGAGACCGCCGCCGACGACGAGCTGGCCGAACTCGCCAGCGCCGCCAACGCGATGATCGCCCAGCTGGCCACCGAGCAAGCGGCACGGGACCAGTCCGACTCGGCGCGCCGGAGCCTCGTCGCCGCGGTGTCCCACGACCTGCGCACTCCGATCACGTCGCTGCGGTTGCTCGCGGAGGCAGTCGAGGACGAGATCGTCGACGGCGAGATGCGCCGCAGCTACCTCAAGCGCATGCGGACGCACATCGACGCACTGAGCGCCTTGATCGACGATCTGTTCGAGCTCTCGCGCCTCGAGGCGGGCGACATCCACTGGTCGCTCGAGCAGGTGCGTTTGGACGTACTGGTCGGAGAGACGGTCGAGGCGATGCGGGTGCAGGCGGAGGCCAAGGGCGTTTCGGTCACGGCCCAGGTCTCGGAGGTGGCCGGCGTCGCCCGCGCCAACCCGGAGAAGCTTCAGCGGGTGCTGTTCAACCTGATTCAGAACGCGATCCGCCATACCCCGGCGGACGGCAGCGTGGTGGTCCGCGCCGAGCCGGTGGCCGATCGGATCGAGGTCGAGGTCGCCGACAGCGGCGATGGCATCGCTGCCGAGGAGCGCGAGCAGGTGTTCACCGCGTTCTACCGGGGCGGCGCCGGCGCCGCCCGCAGCGGGGGAGGCGCCGGCCTCGGCCTGGCGGTCTCCCGCGCGATCATCGAGGCGCACGGCGGGCGGATCTGGCTCGCCGACGCCGCGGCCGGCACCCGGGTGCGCTTCAGCCTGCCGGCGGCGCCGGGGCGCTAGCCGCCATTTCCGGTGAGACGTTTCGGGCGGCCACCGCTGGCGTTCACAACGCGGCGATCAGCAGCCCGACGGCGATCGTGGCGACGGTGCTCCAGACGATCGCGGTCGCGATCATGCGCTGATCGAGCCCGTAAGCGTGGCCCACGAGCAGCGAGTTGATCCCGCACGGCATCGAGGCCTGAAGCAGGTAGGTGGACGGCAGCTTGACGACCGTCAGCGAGACCAACGCCAGCAGCAGCGGCGTGACCAGCAACCGCAGCGCGATGGCCACCAGGACGCGCCGATCGGGCAGCTCCAGCAGGGGTGCGCCGTCCTCGCGACGTTCCGCCGAGAGGTTCACCCCGACCACGAAGAACCCAAGCCCCAGCAGGGCGGCGACGACCACGCGTGAGGCATGGACCAGCGGTGAGGGCGCCAGCGCCGCCGGCGCCAGCAGACCGGCCACCACCGCCAGCAGCGGTGGGTTGCGGGCGAAGAAGGCCCGCGCCCGCGCCTTGGCCCCCTCACCCGCGCGGGTACCGAACGCCGCGCCAATGCCGAACCCGGCGATGAACAGCACCGGTCCGCTGACCAGCTGGTCGTACGCGATTGCCGTGCCCAGCTGCCGGGGGCCGATCAGCGCCACCGTCATCGGCAGCCCCAGGTAGCCGGTGTTGACCACGATCACGCTGCAGACCAGCGCGCCGATCTCCGGCCTCGAGAGCTGCATGCGCCGCCCCGCGTACCCCGCCGCGACGCCGGCCAGGCCGAGCGCAACGTAGGCGAACACGAGGCCCGTGCCGGCCGCCACCGTCACGTGCAGGTGGGCGATGTTGACGAACGATACGAACGGCACCAGCACGTAGAGCATCAGCTGCAAGATTCGCCGCGCGACCGCGGGGGCGTGATCGCTCCGCCGCTCACCGGCCACTCCGACGGCCGCGGCGACCAGTACGGCCAGCGCGACGATCAGCACGGACGTGTGCTGGCGAGAGGAGGTGGGTGGCCGGTCACGTTGATGTGGTTTGATCGCGACGTGCAGGGAGCGGCAGACCGACAACCGCAGCAGCTCCGCCTGCGCGTCGGGGAGCTGACGCTCGCCGCGCTGGCCTGGGGCCAGGCCGATGCGCCGCTGGCGCTATGTCTGCACGGCTATCCAGATACGCCGTGGACGTGGCGACACCTGGGTCCCCGCCTGGCCGAACGTGGCTGGCGAGTCGTGGCGCCGTACTCGCGCGGGTATGCCCCGAGCGACCTGGCACCCGATGGAGGGTACGAGCTCGGAGCTCTGGCCCGCGACGTCGTCGGGCTGCACCGGGTCCTCGGGGGGGATGGACGTGCCGTGTTGATCGGACACGACTGGGGCGCGGCCACCGCGTATCTGGTTGCGGCGCAGCATCCGGAGCTGTTCCGGCGGATCGTCACGCTCGCCGTTCCGCCGATGCAGCTGTTGGCGGCGCTGGCCCGGCACCCGGGCCGGCTGCCCCGCGAGCTTCCGCTGCTCCTGAGGCAGCTGCGCCTCAGCTGGTACATGTTCTTCCACCTGCTGCCCGGGATCTCCGAGCGGACGATGCCCCGGCTGATCCCGTGGCTCTGGCACAGCTGGTCGCCGGGCTATCCCGCACCAGAGGAGGTGCGGCGGGTGCTGGAAGCACTGGATCGACCGGCGCGCCGAACAGCCGCACTGCGGTACTACCGAGCGCTCCTGCTGCCGTGGCGCCGGCAGGCGACATACGCCGGGGAGCGCTCGTGGCTGCTGCGCTCGCCGCGCGCCCCGCTGTTGTATCTGCACGGCGAGAAAGACGGATGCATGGGCGCGGAAGTCGCTCGACGTGCGGCTGAGACCCTCCCGGCCGGGAGCGCGTTTGAGCTGATCCCAGGCGTCGGCCACTTCCCCCAGTTGGAGGATCTTTC
>JAXDIC010000333.1:0-5523 GCA_034664185.1 Thermoleophilaceae bacterium | reverse complement strand
CGAGCAGGCGTTGCCCGTGTCCGCGGGCCTTGACGTTGGCCGACGCCGGACTGCGCTTCGCAGCCGGCGGCGCGCCGCCCGGCTCGATGACGAGCGGCGAAACCACCGCGGTCACGGGTGGATCTCGCGCTGCGCGACGGCGATCGTCACGGCGCGAACCCGCGTGCGAGCCCCAAGCCGGCGCATCGCGTTGCGGACGTGGGTGCGCACCGTTTCGGGCGACAGCGCAAGGTGCTTGGACGCCTGCTCGCCCGTCATGCCATGCGCCAGAAGCTGCAGGACCTCGCGCTCGCGCTTCGACAACGCGCTGCCGAGGTTCGGGCGCTGTCGGGCGACGAGTCGCCCGACGGCGGGCGCGATATGGCGTTCGCCGCGTCCCACCTCGCGAATGGCCTGGCGGAGCTCGCTGGGATCGGCGCTCTTCAGCACCAGCCCGCGCGCCCCGCAGCTCAGGGCCTCGTCCAGCTCGCGTCGGTCCGGCTGTCCCAGAACCAGCACGATGCGCGCGCCGAAGGCTGTGGCCGCCCGCAGGACGGGCTCGGCCCCGCCAGGGAGCTCGAGATCGACCAGGGCCACGTGCGGCCTCCGCTTGCGAATGAGGTCGTACCCGCTCCGCGCGTCGTCTGCGGAGCCGATTACGTGGTGGCCCCAGCTTCGGAGCAGCAGCTCGGTGCCCTTCCGGGGAGTCCGGTTGGCGTCGACGAGAACGAGGTCCAGGGGGGCGTCGGGGGTCACCTGAATGTCGTCGGCCGGGGTTTACCCGCGGCCGATCCACCGATCGACTGGTCTTCCGGCCTAGCCGACCGACCAGGTTGGCCAGCCGATCCGGCGCTGGCCCCTGGCCGCGAGGGCTCAGCTCAGCTGACCGGGTGGCAGCACGAAGCGCCGCGGCTCGGGGTCCGCGCCGTCGCCGTCCAGCCGGGTGCCGTGCAGGCCGCGGCTGGGAGTCGCGATGGCGGCCTCGGCCTTTCCGGCGTGGGCGATGATCCACCCCATGACCGATGTGAAGTCGGCGCCCTCCGCGAGGATCGCGGCGCGCTCGATGATCGCCCCGCCCGAGGGGTGGGGGCGCGCCAGCCGAGTGACCAGGGCGCGGATCGCCTCGTCGTCCGTGGCTCCGCCGCGCGTGCTCTCGGCGGATGCCGAGCCGGGCCGCCTGTGACGGTCGTCAGTCGGCTTCACGGGTGTCGCCCGTCGTGGCCGAAGCCGCTTCGCGAGCCCGGCGCCTGCCCCCGTAGAGGTCGGCGTCCGCGCGGACGGTCAGGTCTCGCAGCGTGTCGCCGGGCTCGAGGAGCGCGAAGCCGACGCTGATCGAGCACCCCTCCCTGACCTTGCCAAGAGCCTCATGGATCTCGTCGAAGCGGAGGCGGGCATCGTCGAGATCGGCCTCGGCCAGCGTGCAGACGAACTCGTCGCCCCCGAAGCGCACGATGGGGTCGTAGGAGCGCAGCTTGGAGCGAATGGTGGCGACCACGTCGACGAGCAGCCCGTCGCCGGCGGCGTGGCCCTCGCGATCGTTGAACTCCTTGAGCCTGTCGACGTCGACGAATGCCAGCACCAGCCGCCCGTCGCCACGGCGTGCGCGGGCGATCTCGGCCTGGAGCGCCATGTTGCCCACCTCGCGCCGGTAGGTCCCTGTCAGCTCGTCGAGGTGGGTTTCCAGGAGCGCCCGCCGGGCATGCTCGCGATCGATGGCCGCCTGCCTGCGGTCGGCGGCCGCGCGCTCGCGGTCCCTGGCGGCTCGCGCCCGGTCGGCCGCGGCCTGCGCGCGCTCCTCGGCGCCGGGCCCGGCCGGCGCCAGGCGGTCGCGTACCGCCGCCGCGCGGTCGCGGGCCTCGGCGGCCAGGTCGCGCAGGCGGGCCGTCTCGTCGCGACGAGCCGCCGTGTCGAAGCGCTCGACCGTCACCTCGCTTCGCGACCGTGCCGTGGCGACGCGCTCGGCGGCCGCGCCCTTGCGCTCCGCGCGCGAGGTGGCATGGGCCCGCTGAACGTCATCTCCGCCGTCGGCGTGGGCAAGGTCACGGTCGGACGCTTCCTGGTCGCGGTCAGCCGCGCTTTGCTCGGTCTCCGCCAGCGCCTGATCCTGGTCGGAGCCCGCCTGGTCGGAGTCGGCCATCGTCTGATCCGTGTCCGATGCCGTCTGGTCCGTGTCCGCCACCGTCTGGTCAGCGTCCGCGGCCGTCTGGTCGGCGTCCAACGCCGGCTGGTCCCGATCTGCCCCAATGACTGGCTTGGCCCCCCCTAGCGAGCCCGGCGGCCGTCCGTTGGTCGCGGGCCCTTGGGGGCGGTCATCAGTCGACATCGCTTCTACCTCGAGAGGTTGGGCAGTCCCATGTCAGCGCGCATAGAGCTACGCGTTCCGACGCTGAGCCTGCGTCCAGTGTACCCATTTCACCCGCACATGCCATCCCCCATATGCGTGAACCGGGTTTTCTAGTGCCGTCTTGGGGTAACCCGTACAGGGGACACACCGCCGGAGTCACCCCGCCCTCGAGCTCGATCCGGTGGCGTCGTGCAGATGGATCTCCCTCGTCCTGAGCGCAATCGCGACCGCGTGCGCGCGCGTGTGCGCACCGAGCTTCGTCATGGCGTTCTGAACGTGCGACTTGATCGTCTCCGGCGAAACGACGAGGCGGTCGGCGATCTCCACGCCCTGGAGGCCGGAGGCCACGAACCCGAGCACCTCGCGCTCGCGCTCCGTGAGCGGCAGCTGCTCCGGCTCCCGGACCGCCACGCGTGTCCACGCCGTCCGGCGTCGCTCCTCCCCGGCATCGCGGGCGGACCCGCGGACGCGCGGCAGGACGACCGAGAGGTGCCGTCCCGGCAGCACGTTGGCCGTTGCGCTGAACTCGACCGGCAGCAGGCTGCCGGTCGGGAGGCACAGGTGGTACCACCCCTCCAGCGCTCCGTTGGCCAGAAACGCCTCCCACTGCTCGGCCAGCGTCGCCCGATCCTCGGCCGGCGTGAAGTCGTCGATCCGGCGCCAGGGGACCTCTTGAGGCGTCATCCCGAGCAACCCGCACGCAGGGGCGTTCGCCGCCACGTATCGCCGGTCGTCGTCGACGATCAGCATCGGGTTTCGGATGCGCACGAACGCCGTTCGCAGACGCTCCGAAGCCTCCACATCAGCCCCTGGCAAGTTACTGCCCGCCAGGTTCAGTGTTGGAGTCTCCGCTTGGTGCCCGGTTGTCGAGCCCAGGAATCCTCCTCGCCGAATGTCCTATAAGGGTCCTCGCCTATAGGTGACGCCACAATCGCTCAAGCTGGGGAAATTTGAGGGTCCGGTCCCTCTTTTTGGGGACGCACGGCGGGCCTACTCGAGCAGCCCGCGTCGCATGGCCTCGGCCACCGCGGCGGCACGGTCCGAGACGCCCAGCTTCTGATACAGGTGCTGGAGGTGGCTCTTCACGGTGCCCTGGCTGACGTGCAGCTGCGTCGCCATCGAGGGCGCGGAGCAGCCGTCGGCAACCAGTCCCAGGACCTCCTGCTCGCGCTGCGTCAACAGCGGCCGGTCCTGTGCCGATCGCAACCGGATCTCCGCCGCGATCCCGTCCTGGAGCTGCGCGGGTAGAACCGTCCCTCCGCCGGCCACGACCGCGATCGCGTCGTAGACGGCCTCGGGGCCCGCGTCCTTCGAGAGGTAGCCGAACGCCCCGGCGCCCAACGCCGCATAGACGGTGGGACCGTCAATGTGGGCCGAGAGGAACACGACACGGGTCTGAAGCTCCTCTCGGACGATGGCGGTCAGGACCTGCATGCCGTCGAGCTCGGGCAGGCGAAAGTCGAGCAGGACCACGTCCGGCTCCACCTCGCGCACCTTGTCGAGCGCCTCGCGCCCGTCGGTCGCCTCGCCGACCAGCTCGAGTCCGGGGACGCGCCGGATCGCGGCGGCAACGGCCTCCAGGTAGAGGGGATGGTCCTCCGCGACCACGACCCGGATCGGCCGGGCGGTCATGACGAGCGGCCGTTCGAAGTGGCGGTCGCGAGCATCTCCTCCAACGGGGGGCTCCCCGGCCGCCCCAGGAAGAACCCCTGCGCGTATTCCACGCCGAGCTCGCGCAGCGCATCCAGCTCGGCGCCGGTTTCGACGCCCTCCGCGAGCACGGTCGCGCTCAGCTCCCGGCCGAGCGACGTGAGCGCCTTGACCAGCAGCTGACGCGCCCGGTCCTCCTCGATCAGCCTGCACAGCGAGATGTCGATCTTCAGCATGTCCGGCGTCAGGTTGAGCAGGTGGCGAAGGCTCGCGTAGCCGGCCCCGACGTCATCGACGGCGAGGCGAAAGCCGGCTACACGCAGGTCGTCCACGACCTGGGTGAGCCGCCTGTAGTCGTGCACCGGAGCGTGCTCCGTCAGCTCCAGGACGACGCGCTGCCCCGGCACGGCGGCGAGTACGTCCTCGTAGCGTCCGGAGAAGATGGTCTCCGGACGCATGTTGAGGAAGAGGTCGACGCCGGGGGGAAGATCGGGAATGATCGACACGGCTTTCCGCGCCACCGCCACGTCCAGGTCCACGCCGAGCCCGACGGCGTCGGCCTCGCCGAACCACAGGTCCGGGCTCTGGTTCGGCTCCGCGTCGAACCGCGCCAGCGCCTCGACGCCGAGGACCCTGTCCTTGTCGATGCCCACGATTGGCTGGAACACCACGGTGAAGGCCGCGTCGTCGATGATCGAGCGGATCTCGGCCTCCTGCCCCGCGTGCTTCTTCTCGCGGTCGTCGGAGCGCGCCAGCTGGACGACCAGCTCCTCGATCACCGGGGTCGCGGCCTCCGGCGACAGGGTGGCCCCGCCCGCGGCGGTCCTGCGCAGCGCGTCCACCAGCTCGTGGCCGCTCACGGACTTCACCACGTAGCTCGACGCCCCGGCGCGCAGCATCTGCAGAACGGCGTCGCGCTCCTGAGAGGACGACAGCGCCATCACACGCGTGCTCGGCGACACCCGACCGATCTCCTCGATGGCCGTCGCGCCTCCGCCTCCAGGCATCCTCCAGTCCACCAGTGCGACGTCGGGCTGGTACAGCGTCGCGAGCCTGATGGCCCCGGCCGTGTCGCGCGCCTTGCCGACGAGCCGCAGGTCCACCTCGCGTCGGACGATCGACGCGAGGGCGTCCAGGAACTCCGGGTGGTCGTCGGCGAGGATGACCCGGATCGGCTCCGCTCGCGCCCCGGCTCCCCACCGGGGCGCGAGCTCGGCCGTCTCCCCGGGCGAGGGGACCCGGGGCGGCGGGGAGCCTTCAGGAAGCACGGTGTCGCCCCCGGCCGTCCGCTCGATGGCCTCCACCAACTCCCGGGCCAACGTTCCCTTGAGCAGATATCCGGTGGCACCCGCCTCGAGCATCTGGGTGAGCGTGTTGTTGTCGTCGTAGGCCGAAAGCGCGAGCACCCGGATGTCCGGCGCGAGGCGGTCGAGGTCCGCCGCAACGCGGACACCCCCACCCCCACCCAACCACACCTCGACCACCCCCACCAAACGGCCCACCAAGCACGCCACCTGGATAGCGGCAGTGGCAACCTCCGCCACCCCCAC
>JAXDIC010000268.1:0-13436 GCA_034664185.1 Thermoleophilaceae bacterium | reverse complement strand
CCCACGTGTTACTCACCCGTTCGCGGCTTTGCCCCAGGCCGAAGCCTGGTTCGTCGCTCCACTTGCATGTGTTAAGCACGCCGCCAGCGTTCGTCCTGAGCCAGGATCAAACTCTCCGTAAAAGACTGACGTGTCAATCCGGCACCCGAGGGCGCCGGCTCCACTGTCTTCTGCGAAGGGTGAACGCGAAGCGCTCACCCTGAGCAAGGAAAGTTGTCAAGGTCCGTACTGATGGCGCGCCTTAGTACACCGTGGCACGCCCCGGACTTGACGGGTAATTTGACTCTTAACCCACCACCGCAAGGGCGGTGGGGTCGAACCTGGACGCGATCGACGCAACTCCTGACGGAGTCAGGCCGATCGCACACGCTGTTGAGTTTTCAAAGACCGCCGCGTCCTTCGGGGCGGGGTCTCCGCCCTCCGTGACGCTCCTGTGGGACATAGAAAAGGCCTCTCGGAAGAGGCCTGGGGTCCTGGTGCTGCGCAGCCGCGCGGCGCTAGGTCCCTTCGCTCCTCCGGTCGGTCTTGTCAAAGGCCCACAAGGCGACCGCCGAGTATAGCGCTGGCGCAGAAGCTCGGCAACGGGGCCGAGCCGGCCGCCAACCGATCCCAGACGACGTGGGCGAACCGCCCTCAGGCCTTGCGGAAGCGCTTGAACCTCCGCCTGCCGACCTGGAGCACGCGGCCGTCGAGCCGCGAGGCGGGCACGTCGAGATCCGCCTCGGAGAGCGGCTCGGAGCCGTCGAGCTTGACCCCGCCCTGGGCCAGCAGCCGCCGCGCCTCCGAGCGCGAGATGCCGAAGGCGTCCGCGATCAGGGCCGGCAGGTGGACGGGATCCTGCGACGGCAACGCGACCTCTTCGATCTCGTCGGGGAGGGAGCGCTCGACGTGCAGCCGGTCGAAGTGCTGCTCGGCGAGCGCCGCCGCGTCCTCCCCCGCGAATCGCGCCACCAGGTCGCGCGCGAGCGCGCGCTTGGACTCCACCGCCGGGCGGCCGGGATCGAACGGCCGGTCCAGCAGCAGCTGGTGGTACACGGGCATGATCTGGTCCGGAATGCTCATCGCCTTGCCGAAGACCTCGTCGGCGGGCTCGGCGACCCCGATGTAGTTGCCCTCGGACTTGGACATCCGCTTGACACCGTCGGTGCCCGGGAGGATGGGCATGGTGATGGCCACCTGAGGCGGCACCCCGTAGGCCTGCTGGATATCGCGCGCGAGGAGGAGGTTGAACATCTGGTCTGTGCCGCCGAGCTCGACGTCGGCCCGGGTGGCCACCGAGTCGTAGCCCTGGAGGAGCGGATAGAGCAGCTCGAGTATCGAGATGGGCGTGCCCTGGGCGTAGCGCTTGGCGAAGTCGTCGCGCTCCAGCAGCTGCGCCACCGTGGTGGTGCCGGCCAGCCGGAAGAGGTCCTCCGCGGCCATGTCGAGCCACTCGCCGTTGCGGCGCACGTCGGTGCGCTCGGGATCGAGCACCGTGAACGCCTGCTCCTTGTAGGTCTCGGCGTTGCGGTCGATCTCCTCGGGGTCGAGCCGGGGCCGCGCGAGCGAGCGCCCGCTGGGGTCGCCGACGCGCGCCGTGTAGTCGCCGATGATGAGGACCACCACGTGGCCGCGATCCTGGAACTCGCGCAGCTTGCGGAGAACGACCGTGTGGCCCAGGTGGATGTCGGGCGCCGTGGGATCGAGGCCCAGCTTGACCCGCAGCGGACGTCCCTCGGCCAGCTTGCGCTCGAGCTGGCCGGCGGGCAGGGCGTCGACCACGTCGCGCAACAGGAACTCGGCGTCGGAGAGCGGGCTTGGGGACACGCTTCCGATGCTAGAGTCGCCGCCAGCCGGACGAAGCCCGCAGCCGCCTCAGCGCATCACGAAGCCTCACCGCCGCGGGCTCCGTTCCGCGCCATGGCATGCAGGAGACGACCTCGACTCCGATACCGCTGCGGCCGCCGCCGGTGCGGCCACTGGACCCCGTCGCCGACGGCGGGCCGCCTCCCAAGCGCAAGCTGAAGAAGCTCCGCCTGGCCCTGGTGCTGATCCTGCTAAGCGCGCTTGCCCTGCTCTCGACGGTGTTCGGGATGATGATGGCCGTCTCCAACGAGCTGCCGTCGCTCGAGGCCAAGGCGCAGTTCCGCGCGGCGCGCAACTCCTCGGTGTTCTCCGACGGCGGCAAGGTGGAGATCGCCCACCTGACGGACAACCAGAACCGCATTCTCCTGAACCGCGGGGAGATCTCGCCGATCATCAAGAACGCGGCCGTCGCGATCGAGGACAAGCGCTTCTACGAGCACCAGGGCGTCGACTTCACCGGGATCGCTCGTGCCGTCGGCCAGGACCTGCTCCGGCAGGGCGCCGCGCAGGGAGCCTCGACGATCACGCAGCAGTTCGTGAAGAACGCCCTCGCCGCCCAGCGCAACCGCACCGTGTTCCAGAAGCTCCGCGAGGCGGCGCTGGCCTACCACCTCGAGCGGCGCTGGTCCAAGGACAAGATCCTCAGCGAGTACCTGAACACGATCTACTTCGGAAACGGGGCCTACGGGATCGAGTCCGCCGTACGGACCTACTTCGGCGGGCGCGGGCGCCACTACCTGCCGCAGGACCGCCTGGCAACCGCCGTCTCCCCTGACCAGGCCGCGCTCCTGGCGGGGTTGATCGCGTCGCCCAGCGCCTACGACCCGGCCCAGCATCCGATCGCGGCGGAGAAGCGGCGCGACCTGGTCCTGAAGAACATGCTCGACCAGAAGATGATCACGCCGGGCCAGTACGACCAGGCGGTGCGGCAGGCAATACCTGCGCCCAAGGACATCAACCCGCCCCAGCCGGACTCCACGCAGCCGTACTACTCCACCTGGGTGGCCCAGCAGCTGGTGGACCGCTACGGCGCGGGCGCGGCGTTCGGCGGCGGCTTCAAGGTGCAGGGAACGCTGGACCCGGCCTTCCAGCAGGCTGCGCAGCAGGCCATCCAGGGACGGCTCGCGGGCGTCGGCCCGTCTGCATCGGCGGTCGTAATCGACAACCAGACAGGCGAGGTCCGCGCGATGGTGGGTGGCAACGACTTCATGCGCCGGCCGTTCAACCTGGCGACCAACGGTCATCGCCAGCCGGGATCAGCGATCAAGCCATTCATCCTGGCCACCGCGCTGCAGAGTGGAATCAGCCCGCTCTCGGTGTGGACCTCGGGCCCCAAGACGTTCAACTTCACCGTGCACGGCAAGCGCGACGTGTTCGTCGTGCACAACTTCCAGAACGCGTACTCCGGATCGGCCACACTCGCCCACGCGACGCAGCAGTCGGACAACTCGATCTTCGCCGAGGTGGGGCTGAAGGTGGGCACCAAGCGAATCGCCCGCAACGCGCAGCGGATGGGCATCCGCACCAAGGTGTCCACCAACCCGGCGATGGTGCTCGGCGGACTCAAGCAGGGAGTCACCCCTCTCGAGATGGCCTTCGCGTACTCCACGATCGCCAACTACGGCGTTCGCCACTCCGGCACGCTTGCCTCGCAGAGGCTGGGCCCCGTGGCGATCGAGAGGGTGTCCGACGCTTCGGGACGCACCATCGACAAGGACAAGGTGCGCACGATGCGCGTCTACTCGCACGCCATCGGCGCCCAGATGCGCGACCTGCTGCACGCCGTGGTCACCAGCGGAACCGGCACCAGCGCCCAGGTCTCGGACTGGTCGGCCGGCAAGACCGGCACGACGGAGAACTACGGCGATGCCTGGTTCGTCGGCTTCACCGACCGCTTCACCGCGGCCGTGTGGGTCGGCTACCCCGACGGCGTGAAGTCGATGAAGACCGACTACCACGGCGCCCCGGTGGAGGGCGGGACGTATCCCGCGGAGATCTGGCACGACATGATGCAGTCGATCATCGACATCGACGCCGCGCGTCACCCGCTGCGACCGCCCACCACGCCACAACCGAGCACGATCGCTCCGTCCCAGAGCGCTCCGACCACCCCGGCGCCGTCACAGCAGACGCCGCAGCAGCAGAACGGCCCGGGCGCCCAGCAGCCGGCCACCCCGCGGCGCAACCAGGCGCCCCAGCGGCAACCCACCCCGCCGGCCAACCAGCAGCCCGCCCAGCCCCAGCGCACGCCGGGCACCGGCGGCGGCGCGGGCGGCGGAACCCCGCCCGCGGCCGGGCAGTAGCGCTCAGGCCCGGCCCGCCGCCGCTCCGCCCGGGCTCAGGCCGCCCGCCTGCGCCCCCCGCGGCCGCGGTCCCGCACGTCGCGCATGGCCGCGGGCCAGGGCCTGGACACGCAGGCGGAGCTTGCGTCGCAGAATCGCCACGGCAGCTCAACCGCCTTGGTGATGCCGATGCGGGTGCCGGTCACGAGCTCGGGATCGGACTCCCGAGGGAGGATCTGGATCGGCCCATCCACGAGCGGCGTGCCGTTTCGGTCCAGGCCGATCCCCAGCGCCTGCGTCAGCTTCCCCGGGCCGGAGCACAGCTCCTCGATTCGATCCAGGCCGCGGCGCGCGCGCATGAGCTCGACGCCGTCGACCGGCTCGAGCGCGCGGATGAGCGCCGCGGCCCCCACCCCGTCGCTCTCGGAGACGGCGTTCAAGAGCGCGTGGACCCCATACGAGCGATAGACGTAGGCGATGCCCGGAGGCCCGAAGAGCGTGCGCGTGCGGTTGGTCAGGCCGGCGTACGCGTGGCAGGCCGGCTCCTCCTGGTGATAGCTCTCGACCTCGACGATCCGCCCGGCGGCGTCGCCGTGGCGCACCACGCAGCCCACCAGGTCGCGTGCCACCTCGTGCACCGACCGCGCGTAGAAGCGCTCGTCGCGGGGGTCGAGCGTCGCGACGACCGGAGCGGCGGCGACGGCGCTCAATCGACCGCCTGACGGAGCGCCTCGCGAGCGCGATCCAGCTGCTCGCGGACGCGCGCCTGCGCCGTACCGCCCTCGCTCACCTTCGACTCCAGCCACGCGCCGGCGGTCAGGACCTGACTGAGACCCTCGCCCAGCTGCGGCGCCAGCTCGGCCAGCTCGGCGTCGGTCAGCTCAGACAGCATCCGCCCGCTCTCCAGCGCGTGTCGCACCAACCCGGCCACCACGCCGTGCGCCTCGCGGAACGGCACGCCGCGGCGCACCAGCAGGTCGGCCACGTCGGTGGCGGCCAGCAGCTCGTCGGACGCGGCGGCCGCCAGGCGGTCGCGGTGGAACTCGATCCCCGCCAGCATCTCGCGCGCCACGCGCAGGGACAGCTCGATCGTGTCGACCGCGTCGAACAGGTGCTCCTTGTCCTCCTGGAGGTCCTTGTTGTAGGTGAGCGGCAGGCCGTGCAGGACGCCGTGGAGCGCGGCCAGGTGGCCAACCACTCGCGGCGCCTTGGCCCGAAGGAGCTCCGCCGCGTCCGGGTTCTTCTTCTGGGGCATGATGCTCGACCCCGACGAGAAGGCGTCGGAGGGCGAGCAGAAGCCGAACTCCTCGCTGGACCACAGCACGATCTCGGCACCGAGCTGCGACAGGTGGGTCGCGCAGTTGGCCGCCGCGGCCAGGTAGTCGAGCACGAAGTCGCGGTTGGAGACGGCGTCGATGGAGTTCTCCGCCACGGCGGGAAACGCGAGCTCGTGCGCCACCGCCTGGCGGCTGGTCTCGAAGTTGACGCCCGCCAGGGCGCCGGCTCCCAGCGGGAGCTCGGCCGCGCCTGACAGGGCGGCATCGAAGCGCACCACGTCGCGCCGGAGCTTCCAGAAGTACGCCAGCAGGTGGTGCGAGAGGTAGACGGGCTGGGCGCGCTGCAGGTGCGTGTACCCGGGCATCGCCCAGTCGAGGTGCCGCTCGGCAAGGTCGATCAGCGTCGCCATCAGGTCGCGCGTCAGCTCCTTGGCGGTGAGCGCATGGGCACGCACGAACATGGCCATGTCAGTGGCCACCTGGTCGTTGCGCGAGCGGGCGGTGTGCAGCTTGCCGCCGGCCGGGCCGATCAGCTCGGTCAGCCGCCGCTCGATGGCCATGTGGATGTCCTCGTCCTCCGGGGACACCTCGAAGCTGTCGTCGTCGATCTCCTTGCGCACCGCCGCCAGGCCCTTCTCGATGGCGGCAAGGTCGTCGTCGTCGATGATCCCGCAGCGGGCCAGCATGCGCGCGTGGGCCCCGGATTGCTCCAGGTCGTAGGGCGCCAGCCGGTAGTCGTAGGCCACCGACGAGTTGAGCGCGCGGAACAGCGGGTCCTGCGGGGATGAGAAGCGGGACATCCGGGGCATCGTACGATGCCCGCGTGCGAGCGCTGGTCACCGGGGCGACGGGGAAGGTCGGCGGCGCGACCGCCCGTGCGCTGCGGGCCCGCGGCGACGAGGTGCGCGCGCTGGTGCGCGACCCCCGGCGCGCCGCCCGCCTCCTGCCGTCTGGAGTGGAGGCCGTCGAGGGCGACGTGACCGACCTCGACTCGGTGACGCGGGCCGTCGCCGGCTGCGAGCTGGTCTTCAACGCGATGGGCCTGCCGGAGCAGTGGGTCGAGGACGAGGACATCTTCGACCGGGTGAACGCTCGGGGGACCGAGAATGTGATCCGCGCTGCCCGCGAGGCCGGAGTCCGGCGCGCCGTGCACACCAGCACCATCGACGTCTTCCACGCCGAGCGCGGAGGGCGATTCGACGAGAGCGTCGTGGCCGACTACCCGAAGGGGACCGCCTACGAGCGCTCGAAGCAGCGGGCCGAGCAGCTGGCACTGGCGGCCAAGGGCGAGGTGGAGCTCGTGATCGTCAATCCGGCCGGCGTGTACGGGCCCACCCCCGCCTCGAGCGTGGGCATCGACGAGGAGCTGTTCGCGCCTCTGCTGCGCGGCCGGCTGCCGGCGCTGCCGCCCGGCGGCCTGGGCGTGAGCTTCGACGCGGGCATCGCCCAGGGCCAGCTCCTGGCCGCCGACCGCGGGCGCGACGGCCAGCGCTACATCCTCTGCGACCGCCACGTCTCGCTGCGGGAGCTGGCCCAGACCGCGGTGAACGCAGCGGGGCGCGGCCGCGTGCCCCCGACCGTCCCGGCCGGCCTGGCCAGGGCCATGGCCGCGGCGGGTGAGCGCCTGGCCCGAGCCATCGGGCGCCCCCCGCTGCTTCCCCGTGGTCAGCTCCACTTCTTCCTCTGGGACGCGCACCCGGACTCCACCCGGGCTCAGGAGGAGCTGGGCTGGGAGCCGACGGCGCTGGACGACGGCGTGCGCGCCTCGGTGGCGGCGCTCGAATCCCGCGGTGGCTGACGCCCCCGCGGGCCTGACGATCCGCCGCGCCCGGGACGACGACGCGCCGGCGGTCGCGCTACTGGTCCACTCGACGGCGTCAGTGATGTACGACCTGCTGCTGGGCAACCGCGACCGCGCGCTGCGCTTCATCGAGCGCGGCTTCCGCGCGGCGGGCTCCAACGTCAGCCGGGAGGTGACGTGGGTGGCGGACCGCGGCGGAGAGGTGGTAGGAGCCCTGGTGGCGTACCCGGCGGGCGCGTCGGCGGCCCTGGCGCGCCGCTTGGCGTGGATGGTGCTGCAGAGCACGCCTCCGTGGAGGTGGCCCTCCGTCCTGCGACTGCAGTGGCTGGGCGAGCGACACGCGCCGCGGCCGGCTCCGGGGTCGCTCTACGTGGACGCGCTGGCGACCGACGCGGCGCATCGCCGCGGGGGCGTGGCCACGGCCCTTCTCCGGCGCGCAGAGGAGCATGCGCGGGCGGTCGGCCTCGGTGCGTTGTCGGTCGACACGCCGGATAGCAACGAGGGAGGGCTGGCGCTGTATCTGAGCGCCGGCTTCGAGGTCGTGGAGCGGCGGGAGACCAAGCCGCCGCTCCCGGCCGCGGTTCTGCTCGTGAAGGAGCTCGGCTGAGTCGCGTTCAGGAGACGACTGGTCGAGTCAGGGACGGCCGGCGCGGGCCGGACCCGCCTCCGTCATTGCCGCCGCAAGCGCCTCGGCCACCCGGGCCACCTGAGACTCGCTCAACCCCGGGAAGAACGGCAAGGCCAGCGACCGCCGCGCCACGTCCTCGCACACGGGGAACTCGCCCTCGCGATGGCCGAAGCGCTCTCGGTAGAAGCTCATCAGGTGGATCGCGGGCAGGTACGGCTTGGAGTCGATCCCGCGCGCGCGCAGCGCCTCGATGACCCCGTCGCGCCGCACCTCGGGCGGGAGCTGCACCACGTAGACGAACCAGCCTCGCCGGTCCCCGCCGGCGTCCGGGCACGGCAGCGCCACACCCTCCACGTCCCGCAGCGCCTCCGCGTACAGCGCCGCCGCCCGGGCGCGCCCTTCCAGCAGCCCGTCAAGCCGCTCGAGCTGCGCGATGCCCAGCGCGCAGGCGATCTCCGACAGGCGGTAGTTGAAGCCGAGCCGGTCGTGGTCGAGCCAGTCCATGTCCGGGGCCCGGCCCTGGTTGCGCTCGGAGTCCAGGCGCTACTTGTGGGCGTCGATCGGGCAGACCTCCATGCCGCCCTCGCCCGTGGTCATCTGCTTGTTGGCGTAGAAGCCGAACACGGACAGGTTGCCGCGCGCGCCGATGGCCGGCCCGTCGGCGTGTCGCCCGCCGAGCGCCTCGCACGCGTCCTCGACGATCCACAGCCCGTGCGCCTGCGCGATCCGCTCGAGCGCCGGCATGTCGGCCGGATAGCCGAACACGTGGACCGGCAGGAGCCCCGCCGTGCGCTCGCCAACCGCGGCCTGGGCCGCAGCCGGGTCGATGTTGAGCGTGCGCGGGTGGATGTCGCAGAACACCGGCCGCGCGCCCTCGTACAGCACGCAGTTGGCCGACGCCACGAAGCTGAGCGGCGTGGTGAGCACCTCGTCGCCGGGCTCGACCCCGGCTGCCCGCACGGCCAGGTGCAGGCCCGCGGTGCCGCTGGACACGGCGCTGGCCCGGTCCACCCCCAGCCAGCGCGAGAACGCGTCCTCGAACTCGCGCAGCTTGGGCCCGAGCGACAGGCGCCCGGAGCGCAGCGCCTCCAGCATCAGCGCCTCCTCCCGCTCGCCGGTGACCGGTCCCGAGAGCGGGATGGGGTCGCTCACGGGCGGACGGCGGGCGTGCCCGCTCCGGCGCGCGAGTGGCCACTGCGGCTGGGCAGCATCCCGGCCTCGAGCGAGTCGACCAGGGCCTCCCAGCTGGCCTCGATGATGTTCTCGGACACTCCGATCGACCCCCACGTGTCCACGCCGTCGCTGGCGTCCAGGAGCACCCGCGTGACCGCGCCGGTGCCCTTCCGCTCGTCCAGGATCCGCACCTTGTAGTTGACCAGCTCGATGTCGCGCAGGTGCGGGTACACGTCGCCGATCGCCGAGCGCAGGGCGCGGTCGAGGGCGTTGACCGGCCCGTTGCCCTCCGCCGTGCGCAGGAACCGCTCGCCGTCCACCCAGATCTTGATCGTGGCCTCGGTCTGCACGCGGCCGTCCTCGCGCTTCTCGGCCACCACGCGCCAGGCCTCGAGCCGGAACAGCGGCTGGTAGTCGCCCGCCTGGCGGCGGATCAGGAGGTCGAACGAGCCGTCGGCGGCCTCGAAGTGGAAGCCGCGCGCCTCGAGCTCCTTCACGCGCTCCACCACCCGCGTGGCCTCCGCCTCGTCCAGCGACAGGCCGGTCTGCTCGGCGCGCGCCTGCACGGTGCCCTTGCCCGAGAGCTCGGAGATCAACAGCTTGCGATCGGCGCCCACCGCCTCCGGGTCGATGTGCTCGAAGGTCCGCGCGTCCCGCACGATGGCGGCCACGTGCATGCCGCCCTTGTGCGCGAACGCGTTTCGCCCCACGTACGGCTGGTTGGGGTTGGGCGTGACGTTGCAGATCTCGTCCACGAGGTGCGCGGTCTCGGTGAGACCGGCCAGCCGGTCCGGCGGGATGCAGTCGTAGCCCAGCTTCAGCTGGAGGTCCGCCACGATCGTGGTCAGGTTGGCGTTGCCGCAGCGTTCGCCATACCCGTTGATCGTTCCCTGGACCTGCCTCGCCCCCGCGTCGACCGCCAGCAGCGTGTTGGCCACCCCGCAGCCCGCGTCGTCGTGCGCGTGGATGCCGATCGTCGCGTGCTGGGCCAGCTCGTCGGCAGCCGCCCGCGTCGCGCGCGCGACCTCGTCCGGCAGCGTGGCGCCGTTGGTGTCGCAGATGGCCACGGTCTCGGCCCCGGCCTCGACAGCCGCGCGGAGGCAGCGCAGTGCGTAGTCGCGGTCGTGGCCGAAGCCGTCGAAGAAGTGCTCGGCGTCGTACACCACGCGCTTGCCCTGCGAGGTCAGGAAGCCGACGGACTCGGCGATCATCGCCAGGTTCTCCTCCGGGTCCACCTTCGTGACCTTCTCCAGGTGGAGTCGCCACGTCTTGCCCACCAGCGTGCAGACGGGCGCGAACGAGTCGGCCAGCATCCGGAGCGCCGGGTCGTCCTCCGCCGCCACGCCGCGCCGTCGCGTCATTCCGAACGCGGCCAGCTCGGCGTGCTGGAAGCTCTCGCGCCCCAGCAGCTCGAAGACCTCGGCGTCCTTGGGATTCGACCCCAGGAAGCCCGCCTCGATCAGGTGCACGCCCAGTCCGTCGATCGCGTGGGCCACGCGCAGCTTCTCCTCGGCCGAGAGCGACATGCCCTCGCCCTGCATGCCGTCGCGCAGCGTGGTGTCGTAGATCTGGACCTGCTCTGCCATGAGGGCGCCTTTCTGGTTTCGGCGGATCGGGACCGGGGCCTGCGGCGGCCGCGCGCGGATGCGCTCTTAGAGCGCGGCCGCGTTCCTAATTCGCCGGGCGTCCAACTCGGGGTCCATCAGGCCTTCGATGCTACCGGCACGTAGTCGAGCCACTCGCGGTAGCGCTCGGCGCGCCCGTGCAGGGCGTCGTCGAAGATGCGCTGGATCTGGAGGGTGATCTCGCCCGGCGGCCCGATCTCGATGTCGTCGACCTCGCGAAGGGGCGTGAGCTCCGCCGCCGTGCCGGTGAGGAACACCTCGTCCGCCATGGCCAGCTCCGCGCGGGCCACGTCGCGCTCCACCACGGTGTAGCCCAGGTCCCGGGCGATCTCGATCACCGACCTGCGGTTGATGCCGTCCAGGATGCTGGCGGAGTGCGGCGGCGTGGCGATCTGGCCGTCCCGGATCACGAACACGTTCTCGCCGGTGCCCTCGCAGACCACCCCCTTGTGGTCCAGCAGGATGGCCTCGTCGTAGCCGGACTTGCTGGCCTCGACCTTGGCCAGGACCGAGTTGAGGTACTGGCCGCTGGCCTTGGAGTGCGGGATGAGCGACTCGGGCGAGATGCGCCGCCACGACGAGATGCGCGCACGCACGCCGTTCTGCTTGCCGTCCTCGCCCAGGTACGCGCCCCACTCCCACACGGCGATGCAGACCTCCACCGGGTTGTCGAGCGGGAACAGGCCCATCTCCCCGTAGCCGCGTATGACGAGCGGGCGGATGTAGCAGCTCTTCAGCCCGTTGCGCGAGATCAGGTCGTGCGTGGCCTCACGGAGCTCGTCCGTGGAGTACGGGATCTCCATGTAGTAGAGCTCGGCCGAGCGGCGCAGGCGCTCCAGGTGGTCGTGGTGGCGGAAGACCGCGGGGCCCTGGTCGGTCTCGTACGCCCGGATCCCCTCGAACACGCCCGTGCCGTAGTGAAGGGCGTGAGTGAGTACGTGCACCTTGGCGTCCTCCCAGGGAACGACCTGGCCGTTCATCCAGATGAGGTCCGCGGTGTTCACGTATGCGCCCTTCTCTCAGAGGTTCGCGAGGACGGCCCGGGTGGCGTCCTCCGTGGTCGAGTCGCCGCCCAGGTCCGGGGTGCGAAGGCCGTCCCCGAGCGCGCGATCGATCGCCGATTCTATTGCCGCGGCCTCGTCCTCGCGACCGAGCCCGTAGCGCAGCATCATCGCCACCGAGCCGAACATGGCCAGCGGGTTGGCCCGACCGGTGCCGGCGATGTCGGGCGCGGAGCCGTGGACGGGCTCGAACATGCCGGGCCCGTCGGCTCCGACGGAGGCGCTGGGCAGCATCCCGATCGACCCGGTGAGCATGGCCGCCTCGTCGCTCAGGATGTCGCCGAACATGTTCTCGGTCAGGATCACGTCGAAGTCCGCCGGCCGCGAGACCAGCTGCATGGCGGCGTTGTCCACCAGGAGGTGCTCGAGCTCCGTGTCGGGGTGCCGCTCCGCCACGCGCTCCACCACCTCCCGCCACAGCCGCGAGGTCTCGAGGATGTTGGCCTTGTCCACGCTGGTCACGCGGCGGCGCGCGAAGCGGAAGCCCAGCTCGGCGATGCGCTCGATCTCCTGCTCGCTGTACACGCAGGTGTCGTAGGCGCTGCCGTCGCGGCGCCCGCGCTCGCCGAAGTAGATCCCGCCGGTCAGCTCCCGAACCACCAGCAGGTCGGTGCCCTCGATGCGCTCGCGGCGCAGCGGGCTTGAGTCCAGCAGCGCCGCGCTGGGCCGCACGGGTCGCAGGTTGGCGAACAGCTCGAGGCCCTTGCGCAGGCCCAGTAGGCCCTGCTCGGGACGCGGCGCCTCCGGGTCGGTGCTGTCCCATTTGGGCCCGCCCACGGCCGCCAGCAACACGGCGTCGGAGTCGCGGCAGGCCGCCAGGACCTCGGGGGTCAGCGCCGTGCCGTGGGCGTCGATCGAGGCGCCGCCCACCGGGTGCTCGTCGACCACGAAGTCGCCGACCCGTTCGAGCAGCTCGCGGGCGGCGGCCATGATCTCCGGGCCGATCCCGTCGCCAGGCAGGCCGACGATGTGGTTGGAGGCGGGCACCGGCGGCAGCCTAGCCGCGGCGCGCCGTGATGTTGAGCCGCACGTAGTCCAGCGTCGGGTGCTCGCCGGCGCGCTCCGCCACCGCGTCGACGAACGGTCCGCGCAACTCGTCCGGCAGGCGCTCGAGGTGGTGGCCCAGGCACACCGTGCGCATGTAGTCGCGCGGCTCCGGCGGGGTGACGGGCCACGTCTCGAGCCAGGTCTCCACGTCGGCGAAGCCGGCCTCCTCGAGCGCGCCTCGCGTCTCCTCCGCCGAGGCGAAGTTCCACGGCCCGACCCAGCCGGCGAGATGGTCCGCGAACGGCGGCTCCTCGGCCACCCGGTCGGCCAGCCGGTGGAAGCGCTCAATGTTGCCCTTGCCGCCGCACTGCACCGACAGCCGGCCGCCCGGCCGCAGGGCGGCGTACAGGCGGCGGAACAGCCGGGGGTGGTCGGGCACCCAGTGGAACACCGCGTTGGAGAACACGGCGTCCACCGGCTCCTCCAGCTCGAGGTCCAGCAGATCGCTCTGCAGCACGGTGGCGCGCGATCCCAGCGCCTCGCGCGTGTGCTCCACCATCGACGGCGCGGCGTCGACCGCCACCACGTGCCCGCGCGGCAGGCGCTCGAGCAGCATCCGCGTGACGCGCCCGGTTCCGCAGCCCGCGTCCAGCACCGTCTCGTCGCCCTGTAGCGGGAGCCGGTCCAGCACCTCGCGCGCCCATTCGACCTGCGGGCCGGAGACCCGCTCGTACGTCGCCGCGTCCCAGTCGCGCGC
>JAXDIC010000407.1:0-2770 GCA_034664185.1 Thermoleophilaceae bacterium | reverse complement strand
TGACCACGATCGTGTGCGGCAGGGACGACACGTAGTTGTGGTGCTGGGCGGCTTCGTCCGCGGCCGACGCGATGACCGGCACGCCGTGCTTGTACGCGTAGTCCACCGCCTGCCGGGCCAGGTGCGTGTTGTTCAGCGTGCCGAGCGCCTCCTGGATGATCTGGAAGTCGTTGTCGACCGCGTAGAGGGCCGCCTGCGCGAACCGGTTGGCGTCGGCGACGAACGAGTCGCCCACCCGAAACGGCGTAATCATGCAGTTGGGGCAGGGGCTGGAGTTGCCGCCGTTGTTGACCTCGCCCGCTCCGCCACGCGCCTCTCCGGAGCCGTGCCCGTACTGCACGTCGTCGTAGGGGTCGTTGTCGTTGTCGAGGAAGTCCCAGCCCGCGATGTCGTCGACGAAGCCGTTGCCGTCGGCGTCGTCGCCGTTGCTGAAGGCGATGGTGATGTCCTCCGGCGTGAACATGCCCGCCGGCCCGGCGCGGCGCGAGTCGCTCAGGTTGATGCGGCTGTCGCACGCGTAGTCCTTCAGGTTGAAGATGCCGTCCCCGTTGGCGTCGTACGTCGTGTGGTAGTTGGCGCACACGATGCTCGCGTCGCTGGGGATGAGGTCCGGCCCCGTGTGGTTGGGCACCGGCAGCTCGCCCTTGTTCAGCTTGACCTTGTAGCGCAGGTCGGTCACCAGGCCGGGGTCGTTCCACTCCACGCCGGAGTCGAACTCCGCGATGGCCACGTCCGGCCGCCCGGTGGTCACGGACCAGGCCGTGTTCGCGGTCGGGCTCGGGTCGAACACGCTGGCGCCGCGCACCCCGTTCAGCTCCCATGGCTGGTTGTTCACGGGCACGTTGCCGGTCTCCGGGGTGGCTGCGTACTTCCAGTCGTTGCCGCCCAGGTCGTTCGGCGCGGGGGTTCCGGGCGCCAGCCGGTACGTCGTCGGATCGTGCGGGTCGTACCCCGGTCCCGATCCGTACGGGAAGTCCGCCTGCGCGGAGGCGGCGAGCAACCCCCCGCCCAGAGCGAGCGTGCAAGCCACCGAGATGAGAATCCTGCGCAACCCCTGTCCCTCGGCGCGGCAGCATAGACGCGCGGCGGGTGGCCCCGCGCCGGGTGGTCAGGCCTCGGACGCGGCGCTACGCCGCGGCGATCCGGTCCCGGTACACGCGGTAGTCCGCGCGGTCCGGGCGCAGCGACGCCGCCAGCGTGAGGTGCCGGCGGGCCTCGCGGCGGCGGCCGGTCTTCTCCAGGGCGCGACCCAGGCAGAAGTGGGCGAAGTCGTTGACCGGGTAGCGCTCGACCACCGCCGCGAACTCCTCGCGCGCGTCGGCGTAGCGCCCCGACCGGAAGTAGGCCCGACCCAGCGCCTCGCGGATCGACGTCTTGTCGGGCTCCAGGCCGCGCGCCTGCTCCAGCGGGATGGTGGCCGCCGAGAAGTCGCCGGCCTCCAGCAGTGCGCTGCCGCGCGTGAAGAGGTCGTACACGTGCTCGCCGCGCTCCTCGGGGGTCATCGGCCGGTCGTCGCTCACGACGCCTCCCCCACTCCGGCGCGCTCGGTGCGCAGCCGCTCCACCACGTCGAGCACGCGTGCCGCCACCTCGGCCTTGGATGCCCGCGGCACGGCGTGGTCGCCTGCCGCGGTCACGATCGTCACCTCGTTCTCTGCGCTGTCGAAGCCGATGTCCGCGCGCGAGATGTCGTTGGCCACCACCGCGTCCAGGCCCTTGCGCTGGAGCTTGCTCCGGGCCCGCTCCACCGTGCCGTGGCCGTGCTCGGCGGCGAAGCCCACCACCAGCTGCCCCGGGCGGCGCTCGGCCGCCAGCTCCGAGACGACGTCCTGCGTGGGCTCCATGTCGATGGTCAGGCCGTCGAGCCCGGTCTTCGAGATCTTGTCGCCCGCCGGGTCGGCCGGGCGGAAGTCGGCCACGGCCGCGGCCATGACCAGCACGTCCGCGTGGGCGAACTCGCGCCGGGCGGCCTCGCCCAGCTCAGCGGCGGTCTGCACGTCCAGGTAGCGCACGCCGTCGGCGCGCGGCAGCGCGACGTTGGCCGCCACCACCGTCACCTCGGCGCCGCGGCGAGCCGCCTCCTCGGCGATGGCGAAGCCCATCCGCCCGGAGGAGCGGTTGCCCACGTAGCGCACCGAGTCGATCGGCTCGCGCGTGCCGCCGGCGGTGACCAGCAGGCGCAGCCCGTCCAGCGAGCGGGGCGCGTACGGACCGAAGCGCAGCGCCTGCTCGATCGCGGCGAGGATCTCGGCCGGCTCGGCCAGCCGGCCCGTGCCCCATTCGCCGCGCGAGGCCAGGTCGCCCGTGGCGGGCGGTACGACGACGGCCCCGCGGCGCTGCAGCGCCTCCACGTTGGCGCGCGTGGCCGGGTGCGCCCACATCCGGTCGTTCATGGCCGGGGCCAGCACCAGCGGCACGGGGCTGGCCAGCGCCGCGCTGGTCAGCAGGTTGTCGGCCAGCCCGGCGGCCAGCTTGGCGATGGTGTTGGCCGAGGCCGGCACGACGGCGAAGGCGTCGGCCCGCGCCACCAGCTCGAGGTGCGAGATGGGCGCGTGATCGGGCGCGGGGTCGCCCGGGTAGGCGCCGCGTGCTGGATCGGGCTCGAACTCGCTGACCAGGACCGGGGCGCCGGTGATGCCCTCGAACGTGGCTCGGCCGACGAAGCGCTCGCTGGCCTCCGTCTGGACGACGCGCACGGCGTGGCCTGCCTTGACGGCCAGCCGAGCGAGCTCGACGGCCTTGTAGGCGGCGATCCCGCCCGTCACACCGAG
>JAXDIC010000211.1:0-2666 GCA_034664185.1 Thermoleophilaceae bacterium | reverse complement strand
CCTACGTAGAGCTCCACTGCCACACGGCCTTCTCGTTCCTGGACGGGGCGTCGCATCCGGTGGAGCTGGCCGGCGCGGCGGCCGAGCAGGGGCACCAGGCGATCGCCGTGACCGACCACGACGGCCTTCACGGCGCGATGGAGCTGGCTCAGGCCACCAAGCCGCTCGGCGTGCGCACGATCGTGGGAGCCGAGCTGACGCTGGAGGACGGCTACCACGTCACGCTGCTGTGCGAGGACCGCGCGGGATACCGCAACCTCTGCCGCCTTATCACGCGCGCGCACGAGGGCACGCGCGAGAGGCCAGCCGACCCTCTCCCGCCGTCCACCCGGCTCGACGACCTGGAGCGACACGCGGGAGGGCTGGTGTGCCTGTCGGGCTGCGCGCGCGACGGCGCGGTGGGGGGGCGGGTGGAGCGTGGTCTCCTCCCGGAGGCCGCCGCCACGGCGCGGCGCCTCCTGCGCGCGTTCGGCGCCGACCGCTTCCGAATCGAGCTTCAGCGGCCCTACGCGCGGCGCGACCGGCGCCGCAACCGCCACCTGGCGCAGCTCGCGGAGCACGTCGGTGTCCCGTGCGTGGCCACCGGCAACGCCCACGTGCACGCGCGCGCTCGCATACCACTTCAGGACACCTTCGTCGCGGTGCGCAACCGCAGCACCCTGGACGAGTCGGAGCCCGTGCGGCGCGGCAACTCGTCGCACGTGCTGGCCCCGCCCGAGTCGATGGAGGGGCGCTTCGCCGACCACCCAGAGGCGGTGGAGGAGTCGGGGCGCCTGGCCGAGCGGCTGCGATTCGACCTGACCTGCGACCTGGGCTACCGCTATCCGGGCGCGGAGGACGGCTCCGCGGACCGCCGCCTGGCCGAGCTCTCCCGCGCGCTCCTGGCCGACCGCTACGCGGGCCGCGCCACGCGCGCCGAGGCCGAGCGCCGGCTGGAGGAGGAGCTGCGGATCATCCGCTCGCTGGGGCTGTCGGGCTTCTTCCTGCTCCACCGCGACCTGCTCGAGCTGGCGCGCGAGGTGGCGGTGGAGGTCCGCGGACCGGACTCTGCTCGCGCGCTGCTGCCTCCCGGGCGCGGCCGCGGGTCCAGCGTCTCGTCGATCGTCTGTCACCTCACCGGCCTCTCGCACATCGACCCGGTCGAGAACGAGCTGTTCCTGGGTCGCTTCCTGAACGAGGAGCTGAGCGCCCTTCCGGACATCGACCTGGACTTCCCGCGCGACATCCGCGACGTGCTGATCCCGCGCGTGCACGAGCGCTACGGGCACGACCGCTCCGCGCTGGTCGCCGCGTTCGCCACCTACCAGGTGCGCTCCGCCGTCCGCGACTTCGGCAAGGCGCTCGGGCTGCCGCCGGGCGAGATCGAGCGGGCGGCTCGCTCGGCCGACCCGTTCGGGGCGCACGACGTGGACCGCTACCTGGCCGAGGCGATCGGCCAGCGCCGCGCCGCCTCGCCGCGCTGGCGTGCGCTGATCCGGCTGGTGGGCGACGCGTGGGGCCTGCCGCGGCACGTCACCCAGCACCCCGGCGGCATGGTCATCTCCACCCAGCCCCTGAACGAGGTCTGCCCGATCCAGCCGGCGGCCATGACCGGCCGCCAGATGGTCCAGTGGGACAAGGACTCGTGTGCCGACGCCGGCTTCTTGAAGATCGACCTGCTGGGGCTGGGGATGCTGTCGGCCGTCGAGCGCTGCGTGGACGAGATCGCGCGGGTGCGCAGCGAGCGGATCGACCTGTCGCGCATCCGCTTCGACGACGAGCGGGTGTACGCGGAGATCCAGGCCGCCGAGACGATGGGCGTCTTCCAGATCGAGAGCCGCGCGCAGATGCAGATGCTGGGGCGCACGCGGCCCGAGTCGCTGGACGACCTGACGGTGCAGGTGGCCCTGGTTCGTCCGGGCCCGATCCAGGGAGGCGCCGTGCATCCGTACATCGAGCGCCGCAAGGCCCTGCGCGCGGACCCGACGTACAAGGTGCCCTACGAGCACCCCTCGCTCGAGCCCGTGCTGAGGGACACGCTGGGCGCGATCGTCTTCCAGGACCAGGTGATCGAGGTGGCGATGGCGTTCGCCGGCTTCACGCCTGGCGAGGCGGAGGGGCTGCGACGGGCGATGAGCCGCAACCGCTCGGAGGCCGCGATGCGCTCGTACGAGCAGAAGTTCGTCGAGGGGGCGATGGAGCGCGGCGACACTCAGGCGCTCCTCGCGCCACGGCGGAGCGCGTGTGGGGAATGGTCGAGGGCTTCGCCGGCTTCGGCTTCCCCAAGTCGCACAGCGCCGCCTTCGGCCTGCTCGCCTACCAGTCGACGTGGCTGCGCGTCCACTACGGCGCCGAGTTCCTGTGCGCGCTCCTGAACGAGCAGCCGATGGGCTTCTATGCCCCCGACAGCCTCATCCACGAGGCGGAGAACCGCGGCATCGCCGTGCTCGGGCTCGACGTGAACGCCTCGGAGGTGCAGTGTGCCGTCCAGCACGGCGGCGTGCGCCTCGGTCTCGCCTACGTCAAGGGCGCGGCGAGGGCGGAGGTACAGGCGCTCGTGGCCGAGCGGGAGCGGGGCGGCCCCTTCGCCAGCCTCGGCGACCTCGCCGCCCGCGCGGGGGTGCGCCGCCACACGCTCGAACAGCTGGCCTGGGCGGGTGCCTGCGACGGGCTGCCCGGCGGGCGCG